>JAPSJG010000333.1 GCA_031178305.1 Sinorhizobium sp. | reverse complement strand
ACCGTCGGCGCGCTGCAGGGACAGCTGGCATCCGGGCTTCTTAGGCATCATATCGCCGAAACATTCGCGCTGGACGACATCGCCGCAGCCCACGAGGCGGTCGAGAGCGGGAAGCCCGTCGGCAACGTCGTCGTATCTCTCGCTCGGTAGGCCGACACAAGGCCCGATGAAAACCGCGGCCCCGGAGACCGGTGGCGCGTCCGGTTCGGGCTGACGTCCGAACCGTTCGGCTCGGACGTGAGTGCGTATGATCGTGGAAGTGCTCTAAGAGCCTCTCGCCTACAATTCTAAAGATCTGGCGCATGGGTCGCTGCCGGCAATTGAGCCTCGCCGCGACATTGGCCTCGTCGTCGCCGATGCCGCCTGGCGCGCTCTAAGCCGCTGAAGGCTTTCGATTTTTCTATCGATGAAGCGAGCGCCAACTCCGCGCGGAAAAAAATCCACGTCGATTGCGCGAAACGAAGTTGACAGAAAGCAAATCCGTGTCCAACATATATATACGCTGTCTTCCAATAGAAGACAAGAGGCTCTACGGATTTTTTGAAAAATGTCGGTTCGCCCCTTATCATCGGTACTCAAGACCCTCGCAGCGTTCGAGTGCATCGCCGCGGCACCGGAGCCGTTGCGCCTCGTCGAGATCGCGCGCCAACTCGGCGAAGCGCGGGGTGCGGCCCATCAGCGCCTCGTTACTCTGGTGGAAGCCGGATGGATCGAGCAGACGCCCGACGGCCGCTATCGTCTGACGCTTCGCATCGTCGGGCATGCGGCAATGGCGCTCGAACAATCCAACCTCGGCGCCCGCTTTGCCGGCGTCCTGGAAGAGATGGTCACCCAAAGCGGTGAGACCGCTTCGCTCGCCGTTCTCGACGGAAAATCCGCCGTCATCGTTCGGCGCGTCGAGTCCCGTGGCGTCCTTCGCGCGGACCTTAGGATCGGAACGCAGCTCCGTCTCGATCGCACTGCCTTCGGTCGGGTGCTCGTATCGTTCTCGCGCCCGGAAATAGTCGACCGGCTGAGGGCGCAGGGCGTCGAACTGCCGGATGACGACACCATCGCCGAGGTGCGCAAGTGCGGTTACGCCATCTCGGAGGTCGAGGGGCCACGGACCGTATCGGCCGTCGCCGCCCCGATCATCGACGCGCAGGGCGAATGCATCGGCGCGCTCGCGCTTTCCGGCCCGTTTACAGGTTTCGATACTGACAAGTGCGCCCGGATCGTCGTCGCAGCAGCGGCGGCAAGCGCCGCGCGCCTGCGAGGAGAACAATGAAATGAGGGCACTGAGGAAACCCGCGCCGGAGTCGGAGGCTCACCGCATCGCGCGGCTGATGCGTTCCCCGGCCGACATCATGAAGCCAGACAGGCTCGCCGCCATCCAGCCGTCGCGCGTCAGCGCCTCACGCGCGCTGATGAGCCGCGCCGTCGGCCAGCGCTGGCAGATCCTGTGCAAGCGCTTCGACATCGACGCCAAGGGCAACGGCGTCGCCGAATACCGCATCGACATCGGCGGCTGGCGCTTCAGCTTTCCCGTCTATTCGTTCGAGCCCTCGCCGCACGGCCGTACGGGCCGCATCATCGGTCGGGCCTGGGATATGATGGGCGCTCTGGTTGAAGGCGACTTGAGCGCGCGGGATTTCGAAACGACCCGAACCGAGCTTCCGAAGCTCTATGAGGGCCGCGCCACGCCAGGAACGCTGATCTGGTGCCGCTCCAACCGCAGCGGCCGCTTCTTCGACGGCGCGAAGGCTGCGCTCCAGGCAGGCCGTCAGCCCAACGTCGCCGAGCTCGCTCAAACCTGCTACCTGATGCGCAATACCGGCCTCGACGGCAACGGTACCTTCGGAACCAAATCCTTCCTGGCCTTTGAAAGCGATCACCCGCTGCGCTGGTCGCTCGCCGCCCAGATGCTCTGCGCCTATATGATGCGCGTCTTTGCCCAGGATCTCCTTGCCCATCTTGTCAGGCTCGAAGCCCCTGCAGCCCCGCAGATGGCGATCGAGCTCCGCCGCTTCCTCGGGGTCGGCAACGGCTCGGCGCTTGGCCTGATGCTCTTCGTCAACAACCACCCGCGCCTGATCGAGCGCTGGCTCTTCATCCGCGAGGAGGCGATCGCGCGCGCCAAGGCGCTCACACCGGACGAAGCTGGCTCGCAGATCGCCAAGCTGCTGAGCCTTGTCGATAAGGCGATAACCTTCCGGTCCGAGGACCGCGTGCAGTACGAGAACTTCACGCGCTCCGACGTCGTGGCGCGGGAACTCGGCGTGATCCGCGACACCGTTGCGAATTTGCTTGCCCGCTGGCAGAGCGGCAGCCGTTTCGAAAGCGAGCCCTTTGCCGAGCTTGCTGCATCCCTCGAGTGCCGCGTCCATGCGGAAGCCATGGAAACCCTCCATTCTCTCCTCATAGAGCTCGTTGCCGAGGAAGCCGACCGGCTCGTGGAAGGCCTGGTCATCGATGAAGAGCTGACGGGCCGGCCGGAAATGCCGGTCGCCCGGCTGCGTGAGATCCTGAGGAATGACTACGCCTGGGCTTTCGGCCTCGATCTCGATATCGAGTCCGGAAAGCGATACGTCTGGTACAAATCGGTTTCCGCCGAGGAGCCGCGCCGCGGTCCCGCTGCGGAAGTCGGCGAGAATGTCGTCAATCTCGGCCTCGATCTGCCACGGCTCGTGGTTGCCCTCGACCGCGACCTCGCCGCCGCCGATCCGACCCTCAGCACGGCCCGCTTCCTGCTTGCGCATCCCGAACACCGGGCGATCGCCACGCGCGTGCAGGCGCTTGCCGGAACCGGCCTCCACTCGCCGCATGCCGACATCATGAGCGGGGCCTTCACCCCGGCCCATATCACCCGCCTTCTCAATGTCGGCATCCACGGCATCGACAAGACCCGCGATTTTCTCGACCGCAACCTGCGCGGCGTTCTGTTCCACGGCGCGCCCGTTCCGGAGGACATAGCCGCCGGCACCGCCGACGACCTGTGGTTCTACCCTTCGGAGCCGAGCCTATGAGTTCCTGCCAGTCCGACCTTCCTTCGACCCTCACCGTCAGCCTTCGCGAACTGCGGATGGTCTTCGAGCGGCTGATACAGGTCACGCGGCTCGATGCGGGTCTCGTACCTTCGCTCAGGGACTGCGCCCTTTATTCCGCAGCGCTCGGCCTCGGCGGCTTCGCCCGCCTGGCTCAAAACCTCGAGGCGGTGCGATCGGCAAATCCGCATGCGCTGAGCCTGACAGCGGACGCCGAGCGCCTCATTGTCGACTGCGGCGGGCAGCACGCATGGATCGCCGCCGATGCGGTGCTCGATCTCGCAGCCGAGCGTCTGCGCACGCAGCGCTCGGGGACGATCGAGGTCCGTAGCGCCGGCGAGATCGGCGAACTGAGGGTCGTCGAGGCTCTTGCGCAGCGTTTTGGACTGCAGGCCGAGGTCGCAATCGACGATACCGCCGGTTCTGCCGAGATCGTCGTCTCGCCCGCCCCGAAGGAGATGGACGTCACGGTTCTCGAAAGAATCCGGCGCGACGGGCTGACCGTCGATGCGGCTCTCTGGTGGCAGCTGTTCCACCGGTCCGCCGAAGCGCTCGCGCCCGATTCCTACGTGTCGCGCCGCCACGCCGGCCCGATCATCGTCGAGGCCGACGGCAAGGTCATCGGCCGGCAGGACGAGGACGAGACGGACCTCTCCCTACTCATCGCCGGCGCCGCGGAGCACGGCACGACGGCAATCAATAATTGAAATGGAACGACCATGATCATCGATGCACTTCAATGCGGTCATTTCAACCGCGAGTCCTTCGAGGCGTTGAGGCGGGGCGGCTACAGCGCGGTGACGCCGACGCTCGGTTTCTGGGAAGGAACGATGGAGTCTCTCGACTCGCTTGCCCGCTGGCGAGACATGGAGCGTGACAACGCCGACCTCATCCTTATCGCCAGAACGGCCGCCGATATCGAGCGCGCCGAAAGGGAGGGAAAGCTGGCGGTCGTGCTCGGCTACCAGAATTCCAACCTCTTCGAGGATCGCATCGCATTCGTCGAGTTTTTCGCCGAACTCGGCGTGCGCGTGGTGCAACTGACCTACAACAACCAGAACGAGCTCGGCGGCTCCTGTTACGAGGAGAACGACAGCGGGCTTGCCCGCTTCGGCCGCGATGTCGTGCGGGAAATGAACCGCGTCGGCATGCTGGTCGATCTCTCCCATGTCGGCGACCGGACCACGCTCGACGCGATCGAGTGGTCGGAGAAGCCCGTTGCGATCACCCACGCCAATGCCGCTTCGCTCTTCGCGCATAAGCGCAACAAGTCCGACAAGGTGATCAAGGCCCTTTCCGAGCGCGGCGGCGTCATCGGCTGCGTCGCCTATCGCAACATCACGCCCGATGCTGCCTGCGCCACCGTCGACGGCTGGTGCGAGATGGTTGCCCGCACCGTCGACATCGCCGGCATCGATCATGTCGGCATCGGCACCGACATTTCGCATAACCACACCCCACGCGACTACGACTGGATGCGCAAGGGCCGCTGGACCCGCTCGGTCCAGTACGGTGCCGGCTCGCCTCAGCGGCCCGGGGCCGTG
>JAPSJG010000332.1 GCA_031178305.1 Sinorhizobium sp. | reverse complement strand
GTCGCGCTTTTCAGGCGTGCCGCGGATCGCGCTCACTGCGACCGCCGACCCGCACACGCGTGATGACATGATCGAGCGGCTGGCGCTGAGCGGCGCGCAGGTCTTCACCTCCAGCTTCGACCGGCCGAACATTTCCTATGAAATCGTCGAACGCGACCAGCCGCGCCAGCAGCTCCTGCGTTTCCTCTCCCGCTTCAAGGACGCGAGCGGTATCGTCTATTGCCTGTCGCGCGCCAAGGTCGAGGACACGTCCGACTGGCTGAACGCGCAAGGCATCCGGGCGCTGCCTTACCATGCCGGCATGGACCGCGCTCTGCGCGATGCCCACCAGGACGCCTTCATCAAGGAGGAGAATCTCTGCCTGGTCGCGACGGTCGCTTTCGGCATGGGGATAGACAAGCCGGATGTACGCTATGTCGCCCATCTCGACCTGCCGGGCTCGGTCGAGGCCTATTACCAGGAGACCGGCCGGGCCGGACGAGACGGGCTGCCCTCCGAGGTCTGGATGGCCTACGGCATGGCCGATGTCATCCAGCGCCGGCGGATGATCGACGAGGGCGGCGCTCCCGAGGAGGTGAAGCGCATCGAGCGGGCGAAGCTCAACGCGCTGCTTGCGATCTGCGAGACCGCGGGATGCCGCCGGCAGGGGATCCTCGCGCATTTCGGCGAGGATCATCCCGGCCGCTGCGGCCATTGCGATACCTGCCTGAAGCCCGTCGAAACCTGGGACGGCACGGAGGCCGCAATCAAGGCGCTCGCCGCCGTCTACCGCACCGGCGAGCGCTTCGGCACCGGCCATGTGGTCGACGTGCTGATCGGTACCGTGAACGAAAAGACAGAGCGCTTCGGTCATGTGAAGATGCCGGTCTTCGGCGCCGGCAAGGACCTGCCGGCCCGCACCTGGCAATCGGTCTTCCGGCAATTGCTGGCCTCTGGTCTGATCTCCGTCGATCACACCGCCTTCGGGGCATTGAAGCTCGAGCCGGAGGCGCGCAGCGTCTTCCGCCGGGAGCGGCAGCTGTTCTTCCGCAAGGACCGGCCGACATCGGGCAAGGCGGCCCGCGGCCAGAAGTCGGCCACGGCGCGCGAGCGCTCGGAGCTTGCGGGCTCCGACCTCGAACTCTTCGAAAGGCTCCGCTCGGAACGCCTGTCGATCGCCCGCGAGCTGGACGTACCGCCCTATGTGGTCTTTCCCGACACGACCCTGATCGCGATCGCCAAGCAGCGCCCGCGCGACTTCGACGATCTGCTGGAGATTCCCGGCATCGGCGAGAGCAAGCGGGAGAGGTATGGCGAAGCGTTTCTTGCGGTGATCGATGCTTTCGAGGACGGTGAATGACAAGGGAGCCGAGGCACGCTCCCGGCTCCCTCTCCGGTTGCGTAAGAGTTGGGGTGAGGGGGCACGGGCAGACGCATCGAAACCGATTCCATGCTGAGGGCCGTCGTGCTAGTCGTCTAGGGTGAAACGAATTTTCTCGGTTGAAAGACAAGTCCTCATGACCTCTCACTTCCTCTCTCATCTGCGTGCCGAGCTCGACGGTTTGGAGAAGGCAGGGCTTTACAAGTCCGAGCGCGTTATCACGTCCAAGCAGTCGGGCGAGATCGAAGTCGCCTCCGGTGCGCGCGTCCTCAACTTCTGCGCCAACAACTATCTCGGTCTGGCCGGTAATGAGGAACTCGCCGAGGCCGCCAAGAAGGCGCTCGACCGGTATGGCTACGGCATGGCCTCGGTGCGCTTCATCTGCGGCACGCAGGAGGAGCACAAGGAACTTGAGACGCGAATCTCCGCCTTCCTCGGCATGGAGGACACGATTCTCTATTCTTCCTGCTTCGACGCCAATGGCGGTCTGTTCGAGACGCTGTTGGGGGAGGAAGATGCGGTTATTTCCGATGCGCTGAATCATGCCTCGATCATCGACGGCATCCGCCTCTCCAAGGCGAAGCGCTTCCGTTATGCCAACAACGACATGGCGGCGCTGGAGGAGGAACTGAAGAAGGCGGAGGGCAGCCGCTTCAAGCTGATCGCCACCGACGGCGTCTTCTCGATGGACGGCATCATCGCCAATCTCCAGGGCGTCTGCGACCTTGCGGAAGAACATGGCGCGATGGTCATGGTCGACGACAGCCACGCCGTCGGTTTCGTCGGCAAACATGGCCGCGGCTCCGCGGAGCATTGCGGTGTCGAGGGCAGGGTTGACATCATGACCGGCACGCTCGGCAAAGCGCTCGGCGGCGCCTCCGGGGGCTATACTTCGGCCAAGGCCGAGATCGTCGACTGGCTGCGGCAGCGCTCGCGGCCTTATCTCTTCTCGAATACGCTCGCCCCGGTGATTGCCGCCGCGTCGCTTAAGGTGTTCGAGTTGATCGAGAACGGAGATGCTTTGCGTGAGCGGCTCTATGCCAATGCCGCGCTCTTCCGGGCGGAAATGTCAAAGCTCGGCTTCACGCTCGCCGGCGAGGGGCATCCGATCATTCCGGTGATGCTTGGCGATGCAGCGTTGGCGCAGGAGGTGGCGGCGCGCATGCTGGAGAAGGGTGTCTATGTCATCGGCTTTTCTTTTCCGGTAGTGCCGAAGGGGCAGGCGCGCATCCGCACCCAGATGTCGGCCGCGCATAGCGAAGAAGACGTGCGGCGGGCGATCGCGGTTTTCGAGGAAGTGGGCCGCGAGCTCGGGGTGATTTGAAGGGCAAGGCCCTACGAGACGTGGAGGAGCGAGGAAGCAGCAATGACCAACATGATGAAGGCGCTGGTCAAGACGAAGCCGGAGGTTGGGCTTTGGATGGAGCGCGTGCCGGTGCCGGAAGTCGGGCCGAACGACGTCCTGATCCGCGTCAAAAAGTCGGCGATCTGCGGCACGGATGTCCATATCTGGAACTGGGACCAATGGGCGCAGAAAACCATTCCCGTGCCGATGGTCGTCGGCCACGAATTCATGGGCGAGATTGCCGAAGTCGGCTCGGCCGTCACCAAGTACCATGTCGGTGAACGTGTGTCGGGCGAAGGCCATATCGTCTGCGGCAAGTGCCGCAATTGCCGGGCGGGCAGGGGGCATCTCTGCCGCAACACGCTCGGCGTCGGCGTCAACCGTCCGGGCTCCTTCGCCGAATTCGTCTCACTGCCCGAATATAATGTCGTGTCCATCCCGGACGAGGTGCCCGACGAGATCGCCGCGATATTCGACCCCTTCGGCAATGCCGTGCACACCGCGCTCTCCTTCGACCTCGTCGGTGAGGACGTGCTGGTGACGGGTGCCGGGCCGATCGGCATCATGGGGGCGATGGTCGCCAAGCGCTGCGGCGCCCGCAAGGTGGTGATCACCGATATCAATCCGGTCCGCCTCGACCTCGCCCGCAAGGTCGGCATCGACTACGTCATCGACGCGTCGAAGGACAACCTTGCCGACGTGATGCGCAAGATCGGCATGACGGAAGGCTTCGACGTCGGGCTCGAGATGTCGGGTGCCGCACCCGCCTTTCGCGACATGATCGACAAGATGAACAATGGCGGCAAGATCGCCATCCTCGGCATTGCGCCGGCCGGCTTCGAGATCGACTGGAACAAGGTCATTTTCAAGATGCTCAATCTGAAGGGCATCTATGGCCGCGAGATGTTCGAGACCTGGTACAAGATGATCGCCTTCGTCCAGGGCGGGCTTGACCTTTCGCCGATCATCACCCACCGCATTGGCATCGACGATTTCCACGAGGGCTTCGAGGCGATGCGCTCAGGCAATTCCGGCAAAGTCGTGATGGACTGGCTGTAATACCAACGGCAGTAGATTCTGAGCGATCTGATGGGACGGGGCGCTCCGCTGGCTAGGCGCGTTGCGTAGGGCGATGCTTGTGCATCGGCCAAAGCAGCGCACCGACGGCAGCGGATCGCACTGTCCCACCCGCAGGGCCGGGCTCTTGCGCGCCGTGACTGCGTTGCGCCGCGCTTGTGATGCTACGGCATCAACACAATAGCTCCCGTCAGATCGGTTAGAACCTACTGCCGTTGGTATAACATCCCCGGATCAAAATGGAGCAGGGTTGCTTCCGCCGGAAAACGCACGGAGCCCTTGTCTTTTGACTGGCCGCTCCTACATGTTGAGCGAACGCTGAAATGCGGCAAAAGCTCCTGTCAACACCGATTTTGGCCAGTTTACGCGGTTTTTCACCGGAAAAGCTTGACGGGATCGAAAATTCTGGGAATCACCATTTCGAGCAGAAATGGCGACATGGTACGGCGGATAGGGATTCATGCCAGAGACAACTGAGCGGCAGGACTGTCGAAGCTTGCCCGCGCAACCGCGATCGCTGTCGTGGTTAATCAGGAATTAAATATCATCCCGTTACGTCAGGGGAAATAAATCGGTGGCGGGTACGCGGCGTGCCCGAAACCTCCGAGCGGCATTTGGCACCGGGTGCAGGCCGGTTGCGACAAGGAAAGCGACGAATAATGGCAACAAAAGTCAAAGAAAACGAAGAAGCGGACGTTGAACGCGAAGGTGCGCCGGACGGTCCGCTTCTCGATCTTTCCGACGACGCTGTCAAGAAGATGATCAAGGCCGCCAAGAAGCGCGGC
>JAPSJG010000022.1 GCA_031178305.1 Sinorhizobium sp. | reverse complement strand
ACTGAACTGCGCGGTTGCGCCCCTTGAAAAGCAGGCGGTCTTGCCAGCGACCGCTTAGAGGAACTCGGTAAGAGCCTCACGCGACTGGATGCCGGAGAACTCCATCGCGACGCCTTCCTGGAAGTGGCGGATGATGCGGCCCCGCATGCTGTTGCCGAGCGTGACGGCCGTGCCGATTGCAGGGCGAATCTCTATGTCGATCGCCGCGCCGGACAATGAAAGATCGATGATCCGGCAACGGTATTTCTCGCCGGATTCAACGGTGAGCTCGGTCAAGGTCTTGCGCGGTGCGAGCCGGTCGTGGCGCCGGTCTTCGGGCAGGCCGAGTTCGTGTTTGTTGGCGATCCAGGTGAGCTGCGCTGCGAGCTTCTCGCGCTTGCGCTCCGTGGCATGGATCTGGATGACAAACGCATCTTCGGCAAGCCGGGAGACCGTACCCTCAAGCCGCCCGAGGTGATCGATATAGGCGATGATGCGCTCGCCGGCGCGCGGTCTCGCCGCCGTAGCAAAGAGAACATCGCCAGGCGACATGTCGACGGCAGTGCACTCATATTCGTCGCGATTGGCAAGCATCAGCCGTCCGGCAAGATTTACCGAAACCCGCTGGAATGCGCTTCCCTGCTGTGTTTTCGCGAGGCTGTTTTGAGTGTGCTGAAACGAGAACATTGTTACTCTGCAATCGACATATGCTTGCTCACGCCAGTATAGGTTGGGTCGGTTAATAGAAGGTTCGCTATCGAAATCAGTTCGCGCAGCGGTTCTTGGTCGCGGCGTTTAGCGCGGGATGAGGAAACGTTTCCGCGGTTTTCCTCCCGTATCCAAAGCCTCAGTCCCGACGTCCCCCGTCGAGGACCCGCAGGTGCAGCATTCGCCCGGGCGCGCGTCCGTTCATGACGCCGACGGCCGTGGTGCCAGGAGGCACGCGCAGATCATCCAGCGGACTATTCATGGTGGGATCGAGGACGCTGAGGCCGCTCGCGGCGAGGCTGATGACTGGAGTCATGTGCAGCCAGGGCGGGCGCAAGAGTGGCGAAAGCGTTCCGAGCACGCGGTCGATGTTTCCGTCAGCGGAGGCGAGGGGGGTGAGCAGCAGTTCCACTTGGAGGGCATCGCCGGCTGCCGACCGGCCGACGGCGGAAATGAGCATGGGCGTGCACCGCGTCATCATCTGTTCGGGAACGCAAGCGAGTTCCGCCTTTTCCGATTCCTGCCACAGGGCTGAAAACTGCCGATCGCGCAACTCGGCCCCGAACAATGCACAGACGCGGGTGCCGGCAAGGCGGAAGCGGCTGGTGCCGTCCGCCTGTCTTTGCAGCATAAAGAGATCCGGCAGCAGCGAGGGGATTTCCGTTGGCGCGATTTCATCGCGGCGGGGAAGGGGGCGGTCACCCCGAACCGTATTCCAATACTGGAACAGTTCCATCGCTGTTTTGCTGCGCATGTGCCTTGTCCTCATGACCGTGAGAGGCAGGCTGTTCCGGAACGATACAGTTGCCGCCTCGGGGTACGACCCTGCGATGAGCGGAGCGAGATTCGTGCCAGGTGGAAATTAAGGTTAACACTTGGTTTCGATTGCGCCTGACGTGCGGTGCTGGCATTGCTCTCCCATCACTTCACGAAGCTTGTCTTCGGCACATCGACTGGAGCGCCGGACATTGGGGCTCAAAGGCCGTTTTTTGCTGGACGGCCTTTTTTCCTTTGCTTATGGCTTGCCGGCGCGCATCGGTCGCCGAAGCGGCCAAATCTTGGTCCAGCCGGCATATGACAGGAATCGGAAAGATGGAGCAGGATCAGTCGGCAGCGCCGGCGGAAGCGAATGCCGAGGCCGCGGCTCGGCGCGGTCGTGAGCCCGCTTTCAATCTCCCGGCAGCACTGACCGGGGTCCTCTTGTTCCTTGTCGCAGTCCATGCGCTGAGAAGCTATGTCCTGTCCGTTGCGGCCGATCAGGAAGTTATCCTCAACTTCGCCTTTATTCCGGCGCGCTACACGATCCCGCTCGCCGAGCAGGGGCTCGTCTGGCTCTGGACGCCGGTGACTTATTCGTTCCTGCACGGCAGTTGGGAGCATCTGATATTCAATATCTTCTGGATGGTTGCATTCGGGGCACCCGTCGTGCGGCGTGTCGGATCGGTACGCCTCGCCGTCTTCTGGTGCCTGTCGGCGGCAGCGTCCGTCGCCCTGCATCTCGTGTTCCATTGGGGAGAAATGGCGGTCGTGGTCGGCGCTTCCGGGGTCGTATCCGGGTTCATGGGCGCGGCGGTGCGCTTCGTCTTTTCGCCGAGCGGTCGTATCAGCCGCCAGTTCGCGCATCTCAACCGCCGACTGTCGCTGACCGAAACGCTCGCAAATCGTTCGGCGCTGATTTTCACGGGAATATGGTTCCTCACCAACTTTCTCGTGGCGTTCGGCGTTTTCTCCATTGGCGGCGCGGAAAGTATCGCCTGGGAAGCGCATATCGGCGGCTTCCTTTTCGGCTTCCTGCTGTTCGCATGGTTCGACCCGCGGCACTGAGGCCGCCATCCCGCCTTACAGCGCCGCGCGTCTTATCAAACGCGCAAAGGGCGCTGTAGCGCTTTGAATCGCTGCATGTCTTTGCCCTTAAATCGAGGTCGATTTATGGAGACATGCAGGGTAGGCCCGGTACCCGGGAAGTCTAGCTGTCGATCCGGACGATGCTTGGCCTATCTCGCGGCGTCGAGCCGGTCGATCGCTTGGACATTGGCTGCCGACGGCCCGTTCGGGTCGAATTCGGCGGCAAGCCAGGTATCGACGATTGATTTTGCCAGTTCCGGTCCTATGACGCGTGCACCCATAGTGATGATCTGGGCATTGTTCGACTTCGCGGCGCGTTCGGCGGAATAGGTGTCGTGGGTCAAGGCTGCCCGAATGCCGGGTACCTTGTTTGCCGAAATGCAGACGCCGATGCCAGTGCCGCAGATCAGTATGCCGCGGTCGTTTTCGCCGGCCGCAATCGTCTTCGCCAGATTCTGGGACAGATCGGCATAATTGCCGGCTTGGCTTAGATCTCTGATCTGGAGATTATCTCGTCCGGCAAGATGCGCGGCGATAACGTCGAGCAATGGTTTGCCGGCACTGTCGGCTCCGATTGCGATTTTCATCGGCTGTCCTTTCAGCACGTGTTCAAGACCTTTATCGAAAGACGTCTCAGATCGCCGCGGAAACGCGCCGCAGAATGTCGAGGTAGCCGCCGACGTCCCATGCGGCACGGCCGACGAAGAGGCCGTCGATATGAGGTTGGACGATCAATTCCTCGCAGTTCCCGGGATCGACGCTGCCGCCGTAGAGAACCGGGACGGCGACGCCGAGCGTCGCCTCTGCCACCTCGGCTATCCGCCTGTGGCGCTCTTCGGCGTAGTCGGCAGTGGCTGGAACGCCGTGAGCGCCGATCGCCCAGACCGGTTCATAGGCAAGCAGCACCGGTGCCGCTTTCGCGGCGCCGCCGAGTAAGGCGAATGCCCCCTCGACTTGGCGCCGAAGCACTTCATCAGGGTCGCCGGCCTGGCGTTCGGAGAGCGTCTCGCCAATGCAGATCAACGGAACGAGTCCGTGCCGGACCGCAGCCGCCGTCTTCAGGCCGACGGTGCGGTCGGTCTCGCCGAAATGTGCACGGCGTTCGCTGTGGCCGAGCTCGACGATGTCGAGGCCGCAATCCTTCAACATCGGCGGCGAGATTTCGCCGGTCCAGGCGCCGGCATCCTCCCAGTGCATGTTTTGTGCGCCGACCTTGACGCTTGTCGCCTTCAACTTCTCCTTCACTTGCCGTACCGCCGTGAATGGCGGAATGACAAAGCGCTGGACGCGGACGTCGCGCTCCGCATCGGCGGCAGCGAGGCCCTCGGCGAAGGCCGTCGCCTCCGCCAAGGTCTTGTTCATCTTCCAACTGGTGCCAACCCAAAGCCCCGACTTGCTCATGGCTGGCCTGCCGCTTTCCGACTGTGGGCATCGGCGAGGGCGGCCGCGTGTTCTTCCGAAGTCTCGCTGCCGGTCAGCAAAATATTGGGCTCCTTCAGGAATTGCAGGGCGGCACGAGCCGTCAGCGCAAGCGAAATCGCCCCGGCATCCGGGTGGCCGATGCTCTTCTCCGCCAGAGGCCGGGCGCGCCCGAGTTTCGGCGCCAGAGCGGACGTCGCATCGGCTGCCTCCTGTGCCGCCTTTGCCGCCGCGCCCCAAGCTTCGACGAGCGACTTGCCCGCATCGGCCTCCCGCTCCAGCGTTTCGACAAAGGGTACCAGCGCGTCGACCAGCGTCTTGTCGCCGACGCGGGCGCCGCCAAGGCGGGTGACGCCGTCGAGCGCCAGCCGGGCACCCCTCACGATCGACGCGTCGCTCACCTTCACGTCGTCGCTGAAGGCATTGCTCCAGGATCGCAACGCAAGGCCCCAGATGGCGCCTGATGTGCCGCCGGCGCGATCAGCCCAGGCGTCGCCCGCCGCGGCCAGCACGCTAGCCGCTCCCGCACCTGCGGCAACCGCAGCCTTTGCGGCGCTGACCGCAGCAGCCGAGCCGCGGCGCATGCCCTGGCCATGATCGCCATCGCCAGCAAAGGCATCAATGCGTCCGAGTTCGTCCTCCGCTTCCTTAAGCGCGTTGGCGATGCTGTCGATCAGCCGCGCGATACATCTGCCACATTCTTGCGATGCCTCGGAGGCGGGTTCGAAGGTTCGAGCTTCATCAACGCCGATCAAAACGTCAGTCGATTGCACGGCGGCAATGATCGTACCCTTGCGCAGTGCCGGCGCATCGCAGGGCGCCCGCCAGAGCGCTTCCAACTCGTCATTGAGCCAAAGAAGGGTGAGCGAGCAGCCCTGCATATCGAGACTGGTGACGAATTCACCGCATTCGGGATCGATCACCTCGAGACCCGCCTGAGCGAGTTCCTTTGCAATTGCCGTCCAAAGGACGAAGAGTTCTTCGTATTTGGTCGAGCCGAGGCCATTCAGTATCGCTGCAACCTTTTGCGCGCCTGCCGGCCGCTCCGCAAACAGTTTGCCGGTCAAGAGCCTGGCGAGATCGCTCGCAGTCGCGACCTTCTCCTCGCTGATGCCGGGTTCCCCGTGGATGCCGAGGCCGAGCGCCATATGGCCCGTCGGTACGGTGAAGAGCGGGCCGGCTGCGCCCGGTAGAGTGCAGCCGCCGAAGGCCACGCCGAATGAAACTGTCCGATCGTTGGCGAGACGCGCCAATCGCTCGACCTCGTCGAGCGATTTGCCGGCCTCGGCGGCAGCACCTGCGAGTTTAAAGACGACGAGGTCGCCGGCAATGCCGCGGCGCTTCGCCCGCGTCTCGACGGAGGCGCTCGCTACGTCATCGGTTACATGCAGCACACGCACATCGATGCCTTCGGAGCGAAGCCTTTCGGCTGCAAGCCCGAAGTTCAAGACGTCGCCCGCGTAATTGCCGAAGCCGAGCAGCACGCCGCCACCCTGGTCCGCATGTCGGCAGACGCGCGCGACGGCTGCTGTCGAGGGCGAGGCGAAGACGTCGCCGGCGACCGCCGCATCCGCTAGCCCCGGCCCGACATAGCCCGCGAAGGCCGGATAGTGACCGGAGCCGCCGCCGACCACGACGGCGACCTTGCCCTTCGGCACCTTGGTGGAGCGGATGACGCCACCGTTCACGGGGCGAACATTCCGTGCGTAGATCGCGCAAAAGCCGGCGAGCGCGGTGGTGGCGAAGTCTTCCGGAGCGTCAAAGATCGTGGTCATCGCTTCAATGTCCCTGTTCGCGAGGCAGGATGCGCCTCAGGTAATCGCGATTGGCGGCGCTGACGGAAAGGCCGTCGCCGCCGTAATGTTCACAGAGGAAGGGGCTCTCAAACCCATGCGACAGGGCCATGCGGATTGCCGCACGGTAGTTGATGAGGCCGTATTCGAGCGGTGCCGGGTGGGTGATGATGACGCCCGACGCCTCATCCTCCACGCGAATGTAGTTCTTGACGTGCCAGTATTTGGCAAAAGGCGCGACCTTCGCCATCATCTCCGTCCAATGTTCCACCGGCTTGTGCAGGCGGATGAGATTGCCGAGGTCGGCATTGATCCCGACATTGGCGAGGCCCACTTCCTCGATGAAGCGGACCGAACTCTCTGCCGTCCCGAGATAGGTGTCCTCGTACATCTCCAATGCGAGCTCGATCCCGAGCTCTTCCGCATGGCGCCCGAGCTCGCGTATGCGCGATACAGCCTTTTGCCATGTTGCCGCGTCGTCGGGATTCTTCACGCCGTCGACGGTCCAGAACCACAAGATCTTCTTCTGCGCGTCCGTCAGCGGGCCAAAGAGGCCAAAGGACACCGATCCCGCGCCGACCGCCGCTGCGGTCTCGATCACCCTGTGGCCATAGGCGAGATACGCATCGCCGTGTTCGGGATCGATGACGCTGCGCCGCGCGGTGGAGATTGCCGGAATGGTGAGGCCCAAGGATCGCGTCAGCTCCAGGAACCGATCGAGCCTGTCGGGGGAAAGATCGGCCAACCGAATCCAGCTGTCGGTCGGATCGAGCTCGGTAAAACCGGCATCGACAATATCGGCAAGCGTCACGGCCCATTCCTCGACCGACTGGTCCTGAACCGAGCGCCCATCGGGCAGCATGTTCGGGTACTGGATCATCGCAGCCGCAATCGGCCAATTGACGCGGTTCCATCTGAGTGGCGCCATGAGGAGCTCCTTCAAAGTTTGATTGGTGTAGCGGCGGCCGATCAGGTCGCTGCGTTGCCGTCGCCGTGCGGCGTCGCGACGTCATGCTTGCGCCCGCGCAGCGTGCCGACCAGCCAGAAGGCGAGGGGAGAGAGAAGAAGCGCCAGCCCCAGCGTCATCAGGGCGGAGACCAGGCCGTTCGACCAGAAGATGCTGAGACTGCCGCCGGACATCAGCATCGACTGCCGGAAGGCATCCTCCGCCTTGTCGCCGAGCACCATGGCGAGCACCAGAGGCGCCAGCGGGTATTCGAGTTTCTTGAAGATGTAGCCAAGAAGACCGAAGCCGATCACCAGAAAAATATCCGAGACGGAATTCGCGACTTGATAGGCGCCCGAGAAGATCACCGCCACGATGATCGGCCCGATGATCGCGAAGGGCACGCGCAGGATCGAGGCGTAGAGCGGCACGGTTGCGATTACCAGGAAGACGGCGACGACATTGCCGAGATACATCGAGGCGATCAGACCCCAGACGAAATCGGGTCGGTCGGTGAAAAGCATCGGGCCGGGCGTGAGGCCCCAGATCATCAGGCCGCCCATCATTACCGCCGCGGTTGCAGAGCCTGGCACGCCGAGCGCCAGCATCGGCAGTAGCGCGGAGGTACCGGCGGAATGGTCGGCCGTCTCCGGTGCCACGACCCCGCGGGGATCGCCCTTGCCGAACTTCGACTTGTCCCGCGCCGAGCGCCGCGCAACGCCGTAACTCATGAAGGAGGCCGCGGTCGGCCCTGCAGGGGTGATCCCCATCCAGATGCCAATGAGCGTCGAGCGGACGATCGTCAGCCAATAGCGCGGGATCTCCATCAGCGTGCGGCCGATCTCAGCGAGCCTCACGCGCGCCTTGACGCCGTCGAAGCGCAGGCCTTCTTCAGTTGTCAGCAGGAGCTCGCCGATGCCGAAGAGTCCCATGACGGCGATCAGGAAGCTTACGCCCTTGATCAGTTCGGGAATGTCGAAGGTGAGTCGCAGATTGCCGGATATCGTGTCCATCCCGATCGCCGAGAGCGCAAAACCGAGCATCATCGACACGAGCGTCTTGAAGGGCGCCTGCGCCCCCATGGAGATGAAGCTCGCGAAAGCGAGGAAATAGACGGCAAAGTATTCGGGCGAGGAGAAGCGCAACGCGAAGTTCGCGACCCAGCCGGAAAGCAGCGTGATCATGAGCACGCCGGCGAGAGCGCCAAGGCCGGCCGAAACGAAGGCGAGCGTAAGGGCCCGACTCGCCTGTCCGGCCTTCGCCATCGGATAGCCGTCGAAGGTGGTGGCGACCGACGACGGCTCACCGGGAATGTTGAACAGGATCGATGTGGTCGAGCCGCCGAAGAGCGCGCCCCAGTACATGCAGGAAAGCAAGATGATCGCCGAGATCGGGTCCATCGAGAAGGTGAGCGGCAGCAGCAGCGATACCCCGTTCGGCGCTCCGAGCCCCGGCAGTACGCCGACGAGGATTCCGAGTGTCACCCCCAGCATCATCAGCAGGACGTTGTTCCAGCTGAGGATATGGCCGAAGCCATCGATCAGGAGACCGATATTACCCATTGTCATTCCTCCCGCGGTCGGCAAAAGCCGACGGGTCAGTAGAGCCCGAGCCAGGCCTCGACGGGTCCCTTAAGCAGCGGAACCTGGAAGCCGATCTCGAAAACGATGAAGAAAATGAGCGAAACGCCGATGCCCGCCGGTAGGGCGATCCACCATTTGTAGCGCCCCTGGAGAAACGTCGTCGCGGCGATGTAGAGCGCCGTCCCGACGTAGAGCCCGAGCCAGGCGGAAACCGCGGCCAAGGCCAGAAGCGGAAGCAGAAAGGAGGCAACCACCTTCAGTCGCGCCGAATCGATGAAGACTTCTCCGGCGCTGCGATGCTTCACGAAAGCCTGGACAGCGTTGACAAGGCTGCCGAGGACGATGAGAAGACCGACATAGAAGGGGAAGTATCCGGCATCCGGCCCCATATCGCTCCAGCCGGCGCCGATGTCGAGGGAGCCGTAGCAGACCGCCGCACCAAAAGCGCCAGTCAGGCCTGCAATGCCGAGTTCCACCGCGAAACGGGATACCCCATTTGCACCGTTGTCATTCATGGTCGTAACCTCTCAAGACCCCAGCGGTCGGGCAAAGCGGCAAGCCGCTCTGCCCATACCGGCCTGATGGAGCTTCAGGCGGCGCCAGGCGCTCAGTTGGCGAGCCAACCTTCGCGCTTCAGCACTTCGCTGACGGCCGCTTCGTCCACCTCGATCGCTTCCTTGAGTTTATCCCCGCTGATATATGCCGGCGACTGCGAGCTATCTGCGAGGTATTTCTCCCATTCCGGCGTTTCGGAGACCTTGCGCAGGAGCTCGGCGTAGAAATGGACCACATCCTGATCGACGCCGGCCGGAAGCCACACGGTGCGCGGCATATTATAATTGTCGATTGGAATGCCCGCTTCCTTGCAGGTCGGGATGTCGCCCCAGCCCTTGCCGCCGGCCACCTTGGTCTCGCTCGTAAGCTTCACGCTCTTGAAGACGCAGAGCGGCTTGACCATGCCGGCTTGCCACTGGCCGAGGTTTTCGCTCGGGTTGTTGACATTGGCATCGAGATGTCCGCCGGCAAGCTGGACGGCCGCCTCGCCGCCGCTCTTGAACGGAATGTAGATGATATTCGCTCCCGAGGCGTCGTTGATCATCGAGGTCAGGATCTGGTCGACGTCCTTCGATTGGCTGCCGCCGATCTTCAATCCGCCTTCCTTAGCCTTGGCTACGAGATCGGCAGCTGTCGCATAGTCGGCTTTGCCATTGACCCAGAGGATGAATTCGTCGGCCGCCAGTGCCGCAACGGGCGTGAGGTCTTCCGCCTTATAGGGCACTTTGGCGCGAACCGGCAGCAGGTAGGCATTGTTGGTGCCGAAGGCGAGCTTGTAGGCGTCGCCTTTATGGCTTGCCGTGTAGACGAAGCCTTCGGCACCGCCGGCGCTACCCTTGTTGGTGACGAGCACCGGCGCCTTCATCAACTCATACTTGGCAATAATCGTTTGAATGGTGCGCGCGAAAATGTCGGTGCCGCCACCCGGACCGGCCGTGACCACAAATTCGACCGGACGGTTCGGCTCGAAGGCCGAAGCCGGCCAGGCGACGCCGAGCGTGGCTGCCATGATGCATGCAATGAAAGCGGATTTCTTCATGTCTATTCCTCCCGTTGAGTTCACCGGCGCAAACCCTCCCGTCACGCCGGCATCGTTTGAAAAAGGTGCGAATTCAGGCAGCCGCAGAGAGCGCGGCCTTCTTCGCCATTCGCGCCGCAAGCAGGATCGCCTCGCGGCTGGCGCCGACATCGGCGGTTCCCTTGCCGGCGATATCGTAGGCCGTGCCATGCGCGGGGGTGCAGAGCGGAAAGGGCAACCCGCCCATCATCGTCACGCCCTTGTCGAAGCCCAGGAGCTTCATCGCGATCTGGCCCTGGTCGTGATACATGGTGAGCACCGCATTGAAGCCTTCCTTCAGCGCCCGGACGAAGACGGTATCGGCGGGGAACGGCCCCTCGACATTGAAGCCGAGCGCTTTCGCTTTTTGCACGGCGGGCTCGATAATCTCAATCTCCTCCATGCCGAAGCTGCCGCCGTCGCCAGCATGCGGATTGAGACCCGCAACCGCGATCTTCGGCTCGTCATAACCGGCGTTCTTCAAGCAGGCGCGCGTCAATTCGAGCTCTGCGAGAATCCCTTCCACCGAAAGGCTGGACGGCACTTGCGACAGCGGAATGTGCGAGGTCACCCGCGCATTCCAGACCTTCTCGAGCACGTTGAACTCGCGGACCTTGCCAGGAAAGGAAAGCACATCGACGACGAAACGGATTTCGTCGTCATAGCCTGGGTAGGCATGGCGCATAGCCTGCTTGTTGAAGGGCGTGAAGCAGACGGCATTGGCCTTTCCGGCATTCGCTAGCTCGAGAGCCACGCGGAAATTGCGGGTCGCGAACGCGCCGCCTGCAAGCGTCGCCTCGCCGCGTATTACGTTGACGGGGTCGAGATGGGCAAGATCGATGAAGGCATGACGGGACGCGCCCGCCTTGTCCAGCGTCTCGAGCGAGACCGCCTCCACTTCGAGCGAAACGCCGGCGACCTTTGCGCCCTCCTCGAGAACCCGCCGGTCGCCGACGGCAATGATATGCGCCGCTTCGCGGACATCCCCGAGTGCGAGCAGCCGCGCCGTTAGTTCCGGGCTGATGCCCGCCGGATCCCCCATTGCAAGGGCAATGACGGGGCGCAATCCTTTCAGTTCAGCAGCACCATTGATCGTCATTGTCTCGATGTCCTCCCCTTCATGCCTCGCTCTCTCATACGTCACTCAGCATGTTGCATCAAGTCTTTTGTATTTTGTATGCAGCATTTTGCTGTTGACGATGGCAGAGCCCGTCTTCATGCTTGAATGAGACACCGCTGATTCAAACGAGTGGTTGGGAACATGACCGGCCGCTGGGCAAAAAAATGCAGAACGGGAAAATGAACGAAATCACATCACTGGAGCGACGGCCCGAGGGCGGCCCTGGTCCAATCCGGCGCACGGCACTGCACGACACCCTGGTGAACCATCTACGCGACATGATCATCGAGGGCGACCTCTCCCCGGGTACGCGGCTGCACGAGGGACAGCTTGGCGAGCAGCTCGGCGTGTCGCGCACGCCACTCCGTGAGGCGATCAAATATCTGGCAAGCGAAGGCCTGGTTGAGCTCGTCCCGAGTCGCGGAGCCGTCGTTAAGCGCTTCAGCGCCAAGGACGTGAAGGACATGCTGACTGTCTTGCAGTCGCTCGAAGAGCTCGCTGGGCGGCTCGCCTGCGAAGCCGCAAGCGACGCCGGAATAGCGGAGGTGCGTGCGTTGCACGACGAGATGGTGCGCCGCTACCGGGCGGGCGACCGAATGCAATATTACAAACTCAACCAGCAAATCCATACGGCCATTGCCCAGCTTTCCGGCAACGCCGCTCTCGCCGATATTCACGGCGTATTGCAGACACGGCTGAAGCGCATCCGCTTCGTCGGCCATGAAGGCCCGGAGAAATGGGCCGCCGCCGTCGCCGAGCACGAGGAAATGATCGCAGCGCTCGAAGCCCGCGACGAGGTCAAGTTATCCGAAGTGCTGGGTCGGCATCTGATAAACGCCTGGGAAAGGGTGCGCGACTCGGTGTAACCGGCCCTCGTCGATACCGAAACCATGCAGCAACTTAGTGCATTGGCGTGTCACTTGGCGAGCGCGGTGAGCCCGGCCACGAACTGGTCGATGAACAACGTGTAAAGGATCGAAACCGGGATGCTCGCGAGGAGAGCGCCGGCGAGCAGCGATCCCCAACGGAATACGTCTCCCCGCACCAGCTCGGTGGGCACACCAATGCTCACCGTCTTTTCCACCGAGTTCTGCACGAATGCCAGCGCGTAGATGAACTCGCTGGTCGACAGGGTAAAGGCGAAGACGATGACGGTCAGTATGCCCGGAATGGCCAGCGGCAGCACCGCGTGTATGAACGCTCCGAGCCGGCCGTATCCGTCAATCATTGCCTGTTCCTCGATATCCCTCGGTATCGCCTTGAAAAAGCCGAGCATAAGCCAGGTGCAGAACGGCACGGTAAAGGTCGGGTAGGCTACGATCAGCGCCCAGACCGAGTTTTGCAGGCCGAGGGCTGCCATCACCTTGGCAAACGGCAGGAACAAGAGCGTCGGCGGAACCAGATAGGTGAGAAAGATGCCTATTCCGAGCGTCTCGCCCCAGCGGCCGGCGAGCCGTGCGAGGCTGTAGGCGGCGGGAATGACCAGAACCAGTGTGATGACGACGACGAGCGCGCCGATAAGGAAGGAGTTGAAGAGCCAGGTCAAAAACTTTGTGTTGCCGAAGAGGAGGTCCAGATTGGCCATGGTCGGCGGCTCAGTGAACCAGAACGGATTGTTCTGTGGATCATAAAGGTCCGACTCGCGCTTGAAGGCAGTGATCAGCATCACATAGAAAGGCATGGCCGAAAACAGCGTGAACAGCCCGATCCCCGCATAGGTCGCGGCTCGCCAACCTGCCTGTTTCACGCGCGTCCGGTCTTCCATGCGTCAAACCTCCCGCCGGCGAATGAGCATCAGGATAATGGCCGACAAAGCTGCCAACACCGGGAACATGAAAAGAGCGATCGCGGCGCCTTGGCCGAGGGAGCCGCCCTGCACGCCCGTGAAGAAGGCGAGCGTGGTCAGCACATGGGTGGAATTGGCGGGGCCCCCGCGGGTGAGAATGTATATCACCACCATATCGGCAAAGGTGAATACGAAGGTGAAGAGAACGGCGATACCGAAGATGGGCAGCATCATCGGCAGGTTTACCTGGAACAGGCGCCGGAAATAGCCGGCCCCGTCGACAAGCGCCTGTTCCTGGACCTCCCGGGGAATGGAATTGAGGCCGGCAAGCACGATCACCGTGCCGAGCGGCAGGATGCGCCAGACATTCACCAGGATGATGGAGGCCATGGGCAGTCCGCCGCTGCCCAGCCAGTAGAGATTGGTGGCCGGCCCGAGCAAAGCCCCTGGGTGTCCGAGCAGACCCGCCTGGCGGAGAGACCAGTCGATGGGGCTGAAGATGGAGTCGAACATCCACAGCCATCCGATAACGCTGAGCGAGACCGGCGCGGTCCATGGCAGCAGGATCAGAAACCGCACCAGCCACTTGCCGCGGAAAGACCGGAGCAAGAGTTCGGCCTGGATCGTGCCGAGCACCAGCACGATCAGGAGTGTCATGCCGGAAACCAGAAAGGTGTTGTACAAAGTCTGTAGAAAAGTCGGGTCGCCGATCAGCGCGCGGAAATTCGCGAGCCCCACGAAGGGGGCATCCGTGCCGCCGGTCGTAACGTCGCTCAAGCTGTAATAGATGGAAAGAACAAACGGCACGCCCATCAGCGCCACGATGTAGATGATCGCAGGAGCGATCAGGATCGCGGCGAGGAGCCTGTCGGAGTCGAGCAGCCGCTGGCGTGCTCCATATTTCTCAAGGACCCCTGTCGCCATCGTTCAGTCCTTTCCGAGCCCCGTTGCCGGATCGAAGCGGCGTATGGCGTGACGCGGAACCTCGAAGGGGTACTCTGCTCCTTCTGCGATATAGCCACTCACCAGAGCTGTCGGCAGCGTGGCGAGCACTTCCCGCGGCGGCTCTCTCTCGTCCTCGGCGACGTAGCCGTACACCAATACTTCGCTACCGAGTTCCTCAACCTGGACCACCCGAAACGTCAGTTGCTCCATGTCTCCGTAATCCGGCCCGCGGCCCCGGGGAAAAAAATCCTCCGCATGGAAACCGATCAGCGTTCCGCTGCGGAGAACGAGGTTCATGGGCGGCGACCCCATGAACTGAGCCACGAACGTATTGACGGGGTTGCGGTAGATATCCAACGGTGCGCCGATCTGTTCGATGCGGCCGGCATTCATCACCGCCACGCGCTCGCCTAGGCCCATGGCCTCGACCTGATCGTGCGTGACGTAGATGGTGGTCACGCCTGTCTCCCGGTGCAGGCGCTTCAACTCCCGGCGTGCAGAATGCCGCAGCTTGGCGTCGAGGTTGGAAAGCGGTTCGTCCATGAGAAAGATCGCCGGCTCCCGCACCAGGGCCCGTGCCAAAGCGACCCGCTGGCGTTCGCCTCCGGAAAGTGCCCGCGGCTTCCGGTCCAAGAGGTGGGTGATGCTCAAAAGGCTGGCCGCCCATGTCACGCGGGAACGGATCTTGTCGGCCGGCATGCGCAGGGCCTGCAGCGGAAAGGCGATGTTCTTGTATGCCGTCTTGTGCGGATAGAGCGCATAACTCTGGAAGACCATGGCGATGTTGCGGGTCTTTGGAGGCAGTCGGTTTGCAAGCCGCCCGCCTATGTAAACCTCGCCCGATGTGGGCTTTTCCAGGCCCGCGATCGTCCGCATCAACGTAGTCTTGCCGGAACCGGATGCGCCGAGCAGGACGATGAACTCGCCGTTCTTCACGTCGAGATCGACGCCGTCCACCGCCCTGACACTGCCGAAATGGGTATGAAGGTCGCGCGTCTCGAGAGTAGCCAATTACCTTTCTCCTGTCCCGTAATCGGAAACAGGGCCGGGCTTCCGATGGGAACCCGGCCTCTCGTTGGTCAGCCGCCCTGGACCAAACCGCGATTGCGCCAGGCCTCGAATACCTTGCGGATCTGTGCCGCGGCATCCTTCACCGCCTCTTCCGGTGAGATTTGCCCTCGCGCAACATTTGCCATCATGTTGGGGATTACGAAGGTACTGAAGACCTCGCCGATGGCCGGATTGGCGTAGCCGGGATGGCCGAGATTAGTCGTCCACTCGGCAGCGGACTTCAGCACCCGGAGCTTGCCGTCGGCCTCGTCCTCCAGCTTGAAAGGATCATTTTCGAACCAGGCTTCGGTGAGATCGTTCAGGGTCTTCGCTCCGGCAACCGCAGTATAGCTGCGCTGGCCGCCGGCGATCGGCGCATCCGGAAAGCTCGGCGAATTGTAGAGCTTGCTCTGATACATGGCCTCGTCGTAGTTTGCGACCAGGTGGGCGATAAATTGCTTGGCCGTGTCGGCGTTGTTCCCGGCGAAGGCGGGAATCACGTAGTTGTAAAGTACGTGGACATTGCCCCATCCGGTTCCGCCGGGTCCCTTCAGGGCCGGCGTGAAGAAGATGTCCTTGGCGATGTCGGGCCGCGCTTCCTGGGCCGAGCGGTACGCCGAGATCGAGTTCAGAATGTAGGAGGCGCGACCGGCAATCAGCGCCTGGTTGTTGGAGGCCGCGTTCCAAGAGAACACCTCGGGCGTCAACGCCCTGTCGTACAGGGACTTCATGTATTTCACGGCATCGATGGTCCGTTTCAGGTTTTCGCCTTGGTCGAGAACGATAGTGCCGCCCTCGTCCTGCAGCGACGTATCGAATGACCAAAGCACTGCTCGTGCGGCCATATTGGAATCGATCTCCTGCGAAAGGCCGATGCCCACTTGCACGCCCTGCTCGTCCTTGATCTTCGCTCCGACATTCAGAAGGTCTTCCCAGGTTACCGGTCCCTCCGCCATGCCGGCCTTCTCCCAAAGCGACTTCCGGTAGTCGCCGGGGTCGATCGTCCATCCGTGACAGAAGGCGTAGTGCTTCTTCGTCACCGGATTGTAGCTGACCCGTTCGGCGACCCGGAAAGGCTTGCCTAATTTGCCTGCCATCTCCTGGTTGATGTCCGCCATATCGATCAGGCTGGGTTCGAACTGGGCAGCCTCCGGCCCGAGTTCGATCAGATCGTGGCCGGAACTGGCCGAAATCTCGGAAGCCGTCGTGGCGGCAAGATCGGCGATGTTGATGTAATCCACGCTTACGCGAACGCCGTTTTCCTCCCCCCACTTCTTTGCAAAAGCGTCGAACCAGGTGTCGTACGAGGGTACGAAATGGCTCCATTGGAGAATCCTTAGGCTTTTGTCTTGCGCCCTGGCGCTCGTGATCACCCAAGGGGCGACCGCCGCGGCTACGCCCAGCACACTACCGGCTGCGACAAAGGTTCTTCTGCTGATATGACCACCTTTGCGCGTGCAGGACTCCGTGCGGCGAGATTGTTCATGTTTTGTTCCACGCATGGTCCTCCTCCTCGCGTCGTGCCTTGTCGTGAACGACGCTCTGTCCGGGATGCAGGACCCCGGCCTTTGATATCCACTCATATTTTTACGCCACTCGGGCACTATTGGCCAGTTTTCAGTCTGTTGGAGAAACCTGCGGGAGGTCTTCTTGAACGACGTCGAAAGAACATGAGCAATTCAAAGTGCGCCAGCGGCCTGCGCGTCTGATCGGATGGGCGACTGAGTAGCGCCTTGCGAGCCACGCTTTGAACGCTTCGCTCGCACCAGGCTTACGATGATGGATTGTTGCAACATCGGAATTTTCGTGATGGCCGATCCTGACGACGAGCCGGGACACGGCCGTGTCAAGGCTTGATTTCCCCAGGTCGTAAGAGCACCATCCACCATGGCCGCCGATCGTCTTCTTGTGTGGCGGCCGCTGAAGGGCCGGGTGTCGGTGCGGCTTTGCCTGAAGGAGGAAGGGCGCGAAAGCCGGTTCGGCGCCGGCATGGGTATAAATTCCTGCGGCCGCCTGCGCGGATGCCATTGCGAACTTTGTACGCTGAGGTGCAGCAGATCGACACGGACAGGACTTTTCCCAACGGCCCGCTATTGTCGCAACGGGAGATGTGCGCATGTCAGTAAGAGCGATACTCAACGAAAAGGGCCACAACGTCGTGACCGTGACGCCGCAGGTTACGGTACAGCAAGCTGTGGCTTTTCTGCATGACAATCATATTGGTGCCGTCGTCATTGTGGACCCGGACGACCGTATCGTCGGCATCCTGACAGAACGCGACATCGTTGCCTCGATCGCGAAACATGGCGCCTCCTGCCTCGAAAGGCCGGTTTCGTCCGTGATGTGGCAGAACGTCTATTGCTGCAGCGAGGAGATGACCGCGCAGACGCTTATGGAAAGGATGAGCAAATTGCGCGCGCGCCATCTGCCGGTGGAGAGGGACGGTCGACTCGCGGGCATCATTTCGATCGGCGACGTGGTGAAGTACCACATTCGCGCCATGGAGCGGGAAACCGAAGAGATCAAGGCTTACATCGCCGGATAGGCGACGAGAGGGCGGCGGTATGCTGCGCCGCCCTGCTGCACATCCCTCGAATCGACCACAGCAGTGCGGAACCAGTAGTCTTCGCGCGTCTGATTGGACGCGGCGCCGGCACCGGTCAGCGGATCAGCGCTTCCTGCATGCGCATGATTTCGCCGAGCCTGGCCTTCGCTTCCTGGTACCCTCTCTCGATCGCTTCGCCCGCGCGGTGAAATTCCGAGAGCCCGATATCGTTCAGCTTCGGGTGGAGTGCGAGGTCGGGCGGATCGCCGGCGAGCCGTGCGCGAGAGATGCGGTCCTGGATGATGTTGAAGGCCTGGACCATGACGCTGGTCATGCCGAGGCGAGCCGAATAACGACCGTTCATCTTTGCCGACTCATCCGGGGTCTCCATGCCGGCATTGTGCTTGACGACGGCCGAGCGGCCGTAGAGGTCATAGTTCAGGTTGACGGCAACGACCAATTGCTGCTCGTAGGCGCGGCAGACGGATACGGGCACGGGATTGACCAGTGCGCCGTCGATCAGGGTTCGACCATTAGCGTTGATCGGCTCGAAAATACCCGGCAATGCGTAGGAGGCGCGAATGGCGGTGATCAGCGAACCTTTTTCGAGCCAGACTTCGTGGCCGCTATGAACTTCAGTCGCGACGGCGATGAAGGGCCGGTCGAGGTCCTCGACGCTTAGACCCTCCAGGTGCTCCTGCATGCGCTTGGTGAGCCGCAGTCCGCCGAACAGGCCGCCGCCTCCGATGGCGAAATCGAGCAACCCGGCAATGCGGCGCACGGTAAGCGAGCGGGCGAAGTTTTCCAGTTCGTCGAGCTTGCCGGCAAGATAGCAACCCCCGACCAAGGCGCCGATCGACGTTCCGGCAATCATGCCGACCTCAATGCCTTCCTCGTCAAGCGCCCTCAGGACGCCAATATGGGCCCAACCGCGGGCGGCGCCTCCGCCAAGCGCGATGGCGATCTTCGGCTTCAGCGGCCGCGGTGCGGGTTCCGGGGGGGTGGTCGTCAGCGATGATCCATGCGGGCCGGAGAGATCGGCAATCTGATTGCTGCGCGTAAATGTCCAGTTCAACATCCGGCACCTCCAACGCCGCCGAACAGACCATCTGAAGTCGCGCGTCTTGTAAGGGACAAGCCGGCGATGATGCCGGTCCTGTCTGAATTCATCACTGAAAGACTGGCATCGCGAGATTTATAACACCGAACCTGTCGCCCGTGCGGCGGGCCCGGTAAACATTGGATACAGCCTGCAATACACCTCGGTCCGCGACAGTTACTGCGGGAACCGCTTGCATCAATAATGAATTAGGCGCCCATTTGGTTGCTAAAAAGTGAATATAGCACGGACGTGAACCAAGAAAACGCAGATGTCCGCAACGGGCCTATTTTTCGCCGTAG
>JAPSJG010000331.1 GCA_031178305.1 Sinorhizobium sp. | reverse complement strand
CGAAGGATCCGGCGCTGCGCAAGGCCCGGGTCTGCTACAACCATCTTGCCGGCGACTATGGCGTACGTATGCTGGATAGCCTCATCGCCGCCAAGCAGATCGAGATGGCGGGAGACGAGCTTGCCCTGACCGTTGCCGGCCGCGATCACATTGAGGCGCTCGGCGTCGACTATGCGGCGCTCAAGACGTCCCGCCGGCCGATCTGCCGAACCTGTCTCGACTGGAGCGAGCGCCGGTCGCATCTTGCCGGCTCACTTGGAGAAGCATTGCTTGCGCTCTTCATCGACAGGGGTTGGGCAAAGCGTGAAAAGGACAGCCGCGCCATCCGTTTCACCGGCAGCGGCGAAAAGACCTTCCTGGAGCTCTTTCGGCTATAGGCGCTTCGGTGGGGCCGCCTCGGCGTTGATGAGCGCATTTCCGAAGCCTTCGTCGGCGACGCGCGTGCAAAAAGCCGACCATTCGCAACCCCCGCAGGCCGCGCGGATCGCGCCGTCCGCGAAGGCGGCCCGCAACCGCCCCAGGCGCTCGCCGTCGAGAACGAGGATGGAGCCGGCTTCAAGCGGAATGCCGAGCGATTCGGCAGTGGCGGCCAAGGCATGCTCGTCGCGACTGCGAATACTCTCGTTGTCGCAATGGGCGTCCGGCGTTCCCAGCATCGGCGCGCAAATATCGTCCGGCCCTTCGACGATCTCGATGGCCTCCCCGGCCGAAAGGCGAGCGGCAATCCTGAGATAGTTGCGCGTAAACGCGGGCGTGTAGCCCTCGCCGACGAAAGTCAAAAGACAGAGGAGATGATGCCCGCGCAGGCGAACCATGGAGTGCGTCCATCTGGAGCATTTTGCAGTCAGGTGGAATTACCCGACGTCGCACAAATGCGGCAAAAACAAAGGGTAGAGCGGCGGCGCGAACGGGTGAGCGCATCCCGCTTCAACGGCTTCGAATCATCGGTTTACCCACGGATGTCGTCGCGTTCCTTGGTTTGACTTACAGATAGAGACGCATTTCGCGCCTGTCGAGCGAGGCACGTCGATGTCCCAATTTCCATGCGTCAGGCGCGGGACGCAGGCGGAAATCCGCGTGCCGCTTCAGGTTGAGCTTTGTTCCGCCATCATATAAAACCTGCCTCGACCCGTTTTTTTAACCGCCCACTTCAGCCCTCCCCTGTCAGCGGCGCTCTCTCCCAAGGAATCACCTATGACCGGTATCGACCTCATCATCTTCGACTGCGACGGCGTTCTCGTCGATTCGGAAATCATCGCTTCGCAGGTCCAGTCCGAGCTGGTAAGCGAGGCCGGCTACCCGATCAGTGTCGAGGACATGAACGTGCGCTTCGCCGGCCTGACCTGGCGCGACACTCTTCTGACGATCGAGAAGGAAGCGAGCATTCCGCTGTCCGCCTCGCTCATCGACAGAGTCGATGCCATTCTCGACCAGCG
Organism: Sinorhizobium sp.; assembly: GCA_031178305.1. Taxonomy (GTDB): domain Bacteria; phylum Pseudomonadota; class Alphaproteobacteria; order Rhizobiales; family Rhizobiaceae; genus Sinorhizobium. Next base: position 3,143 of record JAPSJG010000331.1, on the reverse strand, counting down.
GCTTGCCCGAGACGTGCGGATCATCGACGGCGTCAAGGCGGTGCTGATGCAACTCACGCTGCCGCATTGCATCTGCTCGAACTCCACCTCGGCTAGGCTGGCGACGATGCTCGGCAAGGTCGGCATACGCGACCATTTTGGCAAGCACATCTATTCGGCGCGCGACCTCGGTCCCGACCGGGTAAAGCCGAAGCCGGACATCTTCCTGCACGGCGCCGCCCAATTCGACGTGGATCCGGCGCGCGTGCTCGTCATCGAAGACTCGGTGCATGGTATCCATGGCGCCCGCGCCGCGGGCATGCGCGTCGTCGGCTTCACCGGCGGCGGACACACCTATCCGTCACATGCCGACAGGCTGACGGATGCCGGCGCAGAGACCGTGGTCTCACGCATGGCGGCACTGCCGGGCGTAATCGCCGCACTTACCGAATGGTCCGAGATGACGGCCTGATCGCTTTTTTCCAGCCAAACAGCCGAACGCCCTTCGTGCCGGCAAGAACCGGTGCGAAATTCCCCTACGCTACAGCATGTCTCCTTTAATCGACCTCGATTTAAGGACAAAAAATAACTGGCGATTCAAGTGGATACAGCGACCTCCGCGCGTCTGATAAGACGCAGGGCGCTTTAGAACCAACACAGGCGCGCCGCAACGAAATGCGTGGCGAGGTCCTTGCAGATCCGCCCGTTTCCGAACCGCGCGCGAGGACTATATCAAGTAGCCAAAGGGCCTATTTCGAAGGAGGAACCGCTATGCGTCTTTCATTACTCTCCGGATTGACTTTGGCGGCCGGCGTCGCATTCGCCCCGCTCGCCCATGCCGACTTGACCCTCGGCGTAATCACGCCGCTCACCGGTTCGGTCGCGGCCTTTGGCGAGCAGGTCAAGAATGGCGTGGAGGCAGCCGCCGAAAGCATCAACAATGCCGGCGGCATCAATGGCGAGAAGATCGTCGTAAGGATCGTCGACACCGCCGGCGAGCCGAAGCAGGCTGTATCGGTGTCCAACCAGCTCGCCGGCGAAGGCGTGCGCTTCGTGGTCGGCCCGGTCCTCTCCGGCACCGCGATGCCCGCCTCGGACGTGCTCGCCGAGAACGGCATCCTGATGGTCACGCCGACCGCGACCACGCCTGATCTGACCACCCGCGGCCTCTGGAACGTCCTGCGCACCTGTGGCCGCGACGACCAGCAGGCCGTCGTTGCCGCCGACTATTTCCTGAACAATCTCAAGGACAAGCGGATCGCCGTCCTTCACGACAAGGGCACCTACGGCAAGGGCCTGGCCGACGCCTTCAAGGCCAAGATCAACGAGGGCGGCATTCAGGAGGTCGTTTACGAAGGGCTGAATCCCGGTGAAAAGGACTTCAGCGCCATCGTCACGCGGCTCAAGGCCGAGAAAGTCGACGTCGTCTATTTCGGCGGCTACCACGCCGAGGCAGGATTGATGATGCGCCAGATGCGCGACCAGGGGGTCAATGCCCAGCTGATCGGCGGCGACGGCCTCTCCAATACCGAGTTCTGGGCGATCGCCGGAGACGCTGCCGAGGGCACGATCTTCACCAATGCAAGCGACGCGACCCGCAACCCTGCCGCAGCCCCGGTGATCGAGGCTCTCAAGGCCAAGAACATTCCGGCCGAAGCCTTCACGCTCAACGCCTACGCCGCCGTGCAGGTGTTGAAAGCCGGCATTGAGAAAGCGGGTTCCGCCGAAGATCCGACCGCCGTCGCCACCGCGATCAAGTCGGGCGAGGAGATCGACACCGTCATCGGCAAGCTCACCTATGGCGAATCCGGCGACCTCACCTCGCCAAGCTTCTCGCTCTACAAGTGGGAAGCCGGCAAGAGCGTCGCGGCAGAGTGATCAGGCGCTGACGACAACGACGGGCGTATCGCCGTCGACTATGGAGCTTCGTCATTCCTGTGCGTGTCACAGGAATGACGGAATGCAAAGTCGCCGATCCTCCCTCATCCGGCCTGCCCGTCCTCCGCAGCAACTGCGGAGGGGTGGACCGGCCACCTTCTCCCCACAAGCGGGGCCAAGTCGCGGCAGCTTCCAAATCCCCTCTTTCCGCGAGCGGTCCGCTAGCGGGGAGAGGGATAGGGGGACGGGCGATTTCTACGGCGTAGAAAGATAAAACGTGATATCCGCCATTTACTGCGTTCTATACGGCCCCTCGTCGAAACCGATGTAAATCTTGGCATCCGCCCCGGCTCCCGCCGGCACGGTGACGTCGGTCTTGGTGAAGACGAACTGGGTATTAGTGCTGCCCGGCGGGACCTCGACGGGGTATTGGGTCAGCTCGGAATAGAGCGTCTTCTCGCCGTCCGTCGCGGCGACACGGATCGGCATCGTTACCTTGCCAGGCCCCCCGGCGGGACCCGCGACAATGCGGCCCTGCGCGACCACCGTCACGGTGAGGCTGTCTTCGCTCTGCACGCATTGGCGCGTGGTGTCGGCAAGCGACGCCTGATAGACGACCTTGGTCGGATCATCCTTGCCGCCTTTTGCGTAGGTGCGATACGAGGCGGTTCCTTCTCTGAGCGTCACCGGCGGGCAGGCCGCCTGGATGACGGCGGGCGTCGTCGCGGCCGCGCTCCCGCCGGCTTCAATGGCGCCCCCTGATTGCGGCGTGTTGCAGCCGGCGACGGCCAAAAGGGCGGACATTGCGAGAAGACGGGGGGATAGATTGCCAGACACGTGCGTACAACCTCTACTGAACGGTCGAAACTTTGGGACCGCGGCGGTGCGCGATCCATTCGATGCACCGGACGTGGCGCGGGGGTGCCCGCTTCCATTCCGAAAAACGATCGGCGAAGACCTTCCTTGGCCTTCGGGCATCGTCTATAGCAGCGCGAAATCAAAAAATCGACGGGGCGACCGGCTGCGGCGGAAAATTCCGCAGAGCCCGGAAATTGCCACGGTGACAAGAATGGCCGCGCGATTTTCGGGGGACTGACGCAAAAAGGCGTTCTGGTCGGCGGGCTCGTTTTAAGACGACCGCAACGCTCGCTTGCTACAACCAATTAACGTGATATGCGCGTCTCATCGGACGCGAGATGTCGTGGGGCCGGATCAGGAGAAGCGCAGGGCGGGCCGCCCGTATGCAGCCCCAGCCATTCGGCTCCAAACAAGTGAACTCGGGTGAC
>JAPSJG010000330.1 GCA_031178305.1 Sinorhizobium sp. | reverse complement strand
AACGGCCAGGATTTGGCCGAGCTCGGCAAGCGCTGCCGCGAGGCGATCGGCGACCGAGACATGACGATCTCAACGATCGGGATGTTCGGCAATCCGCTGGAAGAGACCGAGATCGATCTGCAGACGCTACAAGGCTGGCGGGATTGCATCGACAATGCCCACCATTTCGGCGCGAACTGCGTCGCGGGCTTCACCGGCCGCATACGTAACCGCCCGCTCACCGACAGCCTGCCCCGTTACAGGAAAGTCTGGCGGGAGCTTGCCGCGCGCGCTGCCGACAAGGGCGTGAAGATCGCCTTCGAAAATTGCGCCATGGACGGCAATTGGGCAAACGGCGACTGGAACATCGCCCATAATCCGGACGCCTGGGAGCTGATCTTCAACGAGACGCCGGACGATCATATCGGGCTCGAATGGGAGCCGTGTCACCAGATGGTCTATCTGATTGACCCGCTGCCGCAGATCCGCAAATGGGCGCACAAGATCTTCCATGTGCATGGCAAGGACGCGACGATCCGCTGGGACGTCATCCGCGAGCACGGCATCTTCGGTAAAGAAAAATTCGTATTCATGCGCACGCCCGGTTTCGGCGACAGCAACTGGACCGACATCATCTCGGAACTGAGGCTCGCCGGCTGGACCGGCTCGATCGACATCGAAGGTTGGCACGATCCGGTCTACCGCGACGCGTTGGAGATGACCGGCCAGGTGCATGCGCTCAACTATCTCAAGAACTGCCGGGGAGGCGAGTTCGTCGCTGACCCGGCCTGAAGACTGCCCCCTCGGCCGGCACTGAGGAATGCCGGCCGCGGGACAACACGAGAGGAGGAGTTCATGGATATTCGCAGACGTGCAATGTTGGGCATGATTGCCCTTGCCAGTATCTCCCTGCCGGCCTTTTCCGCGCAGGCGGAGGATGTGACGATCACCGTCTGGTCGCTGGACCGGGACATCCAGCCGGCCCCCAACTTGATCAAAGAGTTCAACAAGCTCAATACCGGCATTAAAGTTGAATATCGGCAGATCCAGTTCGATGATGTCGTCAGCGAGGCGATGCGAGCCTATTCAACCGGCCAGGCGCCCGATATCATCGCCGTCGACAATCCGGAGCATGCGCTCTTTTCCTCGCGCGGCGCCTTTCTCGATCTCACCGACATGGTCGCCAAATCATCGGTGGTGAAGCCGGAGAATTATTTTCCGGGGCCGCTTGCGTCGGTGACCTGGGACGGCAAACTTTACGGCATCCCCAAGGCAACCAATACGATCGCGCTCTTTTACAACAAGGACATGTTCAAGGCGAAAGGCCTTGATCCGGACAAACCGCCCCAGTCCTGGGACGAACTGGTGGAGGCCGCGCGAAAGCTGACCGACCCGGCGGCGAATGTGTACGGGCTTGCCTTTTCCGCCAAGGCGAACGAGGAGGGGACTTTCCAGTTCCTGCCTTGGGCGCAGATGGCCGGCGGCGGCTATGACAACATCAATGCCGAGGGTGCGGTGAAGGCACTCGATATCTGGAAGACGATCATCGATGAAAAACTCGCGTCGCCGGATAGCCTAACGCGTGGCCAATGGGATTCGACCGGCACCTTCAATTCCGGGAATGCCGCGATGGCGATTTCCGGACCCTGGGAACTTGACCGGATGATCCAGGAGGCGAAATTCGACTGGGGCGTGGCGCTCCTGCCGGTCCCCAAAATCGGCTCGGAACGGTCTTCGGCGATGGGCGATTTCAACTGGGCGGTCTTTTCCAGCACAGAGCACCCGGAAGAAGCCTTCAAGGTCCTCGAATTTTTCGTTTCGCAAGACGACAGGATGTTCAAGGATTTCGGCCAATTGCCTGCCCGCTCCGACATCGCCATCCCGCCGACCGGCGAGCCGTTGAAGGACGCGGCGCTTCAGGTCTTCCTCGAACAATTAAAATACGCCAAACCGCGCGGCCCGCACCCGGAATGGCCGAAGATATCCAAGGCGATACAAGACGCGATCCAGGCGGCTCTGACCGGACAAATGAGTTCCAAGGAGGCGCTTGATCAGGCGGCCGAGAAGATCAAGGCGGTCCTGGGCTGAAACGCGGTCGCCGAAATGCGACACTCACCTGCAGACTGCATCCGCTTATTTTCCTCCCGAGTAAGGGTGGCCTCGGCGTCGTCCGGGGTCGCCCGCGGGGCGGGGGTTAGCCAATGAAGAGAATTCTATCCAGCGTGACGGACGGAAAGGGCTTCGACATCGGTCTTGTCCTGTTGCCGCTCGCCTTTCTGTTCGTCCTCTCCGGCCTGCCGCTCGTCTACAACGTCGTGATGAGCTTCCAGGAGGTCGACATGTTCAGCCTCGGAAGTTTCGTCCGGCCCTTCGTCGGCTTCAAAAATTATGTCGATCTGTTCTCGCAACCCGAGACAGCCCCCATCCTCCTCAACACCGCACTTTTCGTTACCGCCTCGATTGCCGGTCAATTCATCATCGGCTTCGGCCTCGCCCTTTTCTTCTGGATGAATTTTCCTGGCGCTTCCTGGCTGCGCGGCCTCTTCCTCGTCTCCTGGGTTATGCCAGGCCTCGTCGTCGGTGCCATCTGGAACTGGATTCTCTCGGGCGATTTCGGCGTCCTCAACTTTTTCCTGCGGGAGATGGGTGTCATCGCCGGCAACATCTTCTGGCGCTCGGATCCGAACTATTCGCTCTGGGCGGTCATCATCGCCAATATCTGGCTTGGCACATCCTTCAACATGATCCTGCTCTCGGTCGGGCTGTCGGCCATACCGAGAGACCTATACGAGGCGGCCGAGCTTGATGGCGCCACGGCACTCCAGCGCTTTTTCACGATCACGCTGCCAATGATGCGCTCTACCATCGGCGCGATCATCGCCCTCGGCCTGATCTTCACCTTGCAGCAGTTCGACCTCTTCGCCGGCATCACTTCGGGCGGGCCGAACAATTCGTCGAATGTCACGCAATATTGGGCCTGGGACCTGTCGTTCCGCCAATACGACTTCGCCAAGGGCGCAACGATCTCGGCGATCATGATCGTCTTCGTGATGCTCGCATCCGTCGTTTATGTGCGCTCCACCCGCCATGAGGTCCGAGGATGAGCGACCAAATCCGCAATCGGCTGATGCTGGGCGTCGCGCTCGTGCTCGCGGCCATCTACCTCTTTCCGCTCTATTGGATGTACGTCACGGCGCTGAAAACCGGCTCTGCGGTATTTGCGACGCCACCGAATTTTCTTCCCAGCACTCCGCAATGGAGCGTCTATCCCTACGTATGGGAAAGCCGAAACATGGGGCGCTATCTCTGGAACTCGCTGGTGATCGCGCTCGGAGCGGTGTCGCTCGTGGCCGTGCTCGGCGTCGGCTGCGCCTACGTGCTCGCGCGTTACCGCAATGTCTGGGTCGACGTCGGCCTTTTCCTGATCCTGATGCTGCAGGTCCTCCCGGCCTCCCTGATGGTCACTCCCATCTTCGTCGGCTTCTCGCAATTCGGTCTTCTTGAAACGCCGCGACTTGCGGTCATCCTGGCGATCGCGGCAAAGACCATGCCCTTCTTCGTCGTTCTCGTCAGGGCGACTTTCATGAGCGTGCCGATGGAACTCGAGGAGGCGGCGCTCGTCGACGGCAATTCGCGCATCGGCGCTTTCTTCAACATCGCCCTGCCGCTCGCCCGAAACGGCATTCTCGTCAGCGCCATCCTCATCTTCATGCAGGCCTTCGGCGAATTTGTCTATTCGAAGTCGATGATCCAGGCCGTGGAACTGCAGCCCGCGAGCGTCGGTCTCAACACCTTCATGGGGCCGAACACCAACGAGTGGAACAACATCATGGCCTATGCCACGATCTACGTGACGCCCGTTCTCGCCGTCTTCGTTCTCTTGCAACGCCGCATCGTTTCCGGCCTCACTTCGGGAGCCCTAAAATGACCCTTCAGATCGAGCTCAACGGCGTGAACAAGTTCTACGGAGCCTATCACGCGCTCAAGGACATCAACCTTGCGATCGAGAAAGGGACCTTCGTCGCCCTCGTCGGACCTTCGGGCTGTGGCAAGTCCACGCTGCTGCGCTCGCTCGCCGGCCTTGAGAAGATCACCAGCGGCGAGATGAAAATTGCCGGCGAGCGAATGAACGACGTCCCGCCACGCAAGCGCGACATCGCCATGGTGTTCCAATCCTACGCGCTCTACCCGCACATGACGGTCGAGCAGAACCTGACCTATAGCTTGCGCATGCGCGGCGTGAAAAAGGCGGAGGCGCGTAAAGCGGCACAGGAGGTGGCGGCGACGACAGGGCTCACGCAATTGATGCACCGCTACCCGCGCGAACTCTCCGGCGGCCAGCGCCAGCGCGTGGCGATGAGCCGGGCCATCATCCGCCATCCGAAGGCATTCCTTTTCGACGAGCCGCTTTCGAATCTTGATGCGGCCCTTCGCGTGCATATGCGCAAGGAAATACGCGCTCTGCACGACCGGCTGCACGCCACCTCCGTCTATGTCACGCATGATCAGATCGAGGCTATGACCATGGCCGATCATGTCGTCGTCATGCGCGACGGCATAATCGAACAGCAGGGTCGGCCACTCGATCTTTACGATCACCCTGCAAACC
>JAPSJG010000329.1 GCA_031178305.1 Sinorhizobium sp. | reverse complement strand
TCACGGTGCTGCGAAGATGGATGCGGCCGAGCAGAAACAGGACCAGTGCCGCAAGGAAAACCAGGGTTTGGATCAGGGCGGGCGTGAGGCTGGTAGCGACCGTGCCTAGAAACGGACCCGCATTCTCTACGATGGCACCGGCGAGCGCCTCCTCGCTAGCGCCTCGGGCGAGCTCAAGCCTCAACCAGCTGAAGCGATTGAAGAACGGCAAAATCCACTCGATAATGCTTTCCGCCAGTCGCGGCGCCTCGCTCGCGACCTCGGTAACTGCCACGAGGAGGGCATTCACCAGGAAGAACAACCCAATAACGAAGCCGAGCGCCAGAAGCAAGCCGCCGAGGAGTGGCGGCAAGCCGAACCGCGTCAACCCATCTGCCGCCCTGCCGAGCACGATGCCGACAATGATGGCGAAGGCGATCGGCACCAGCACCGCCGCCAGTGCGTAAAGGGCGGCCGCACAGGCGATGACGAACAGGCCAATGATGCTGCAGGCAACCAGCAGGTCGATGCCCCCACGCTCTGGCGCAAACACCCTCCACGCCTCGGCAGAGGCCGCTTCGTTCTGGGCGTCGCGTTGGCGTCCGCCGGCAACCATTGAATCCCTTGTCCTATCCACCGGTACTCTCTTCAACGAAGCCTCTTCGACAGAACCGATAAAACGCAACCGTCCTCGTGCGCTGCTCGTCACAGCGAAGCGCGTCAGGCGCGCAAAGGCCGCTGTAGCTCTTTGGAACGCTGCATCTTTCTATAACGGAAGCAACCCAAGCCCATGATGCGGCCGTCTAAAGGACCAGGCCGCATTGCCACGATCGAACCGGCACGCGCTCACGTGCGCTCGCACCCCTTTAAATTATTCCAGCCGCATCTGCGCGGCGTCAGGTGAATTCCACCTGACCCCCGCGCGGGTCGGCGCCGGCGGCACCGCTCGTTCTTTCCGCCTCACGCAGAGTTGCTGAGAAACGCATCAATGGGAGAATCGTTCCTGCTCAGGACATCGCCCGAAAGGGTCAGTCGCCCCTGGGACAGCGACATCCAGCAAGAGAGGCGACAGCAAGACGCCGCCAGCGTGGTTGGCGGCGTTCGCGAAGGTAACATTCGAAGGCAGTTCTCTTATCGAGATGCGCTCACATGCGTTCGAATCACCATCTTGTTTTTACCGTAGTGCGACGTCAGGCGATGCCACTTGGCTGCAAAAGGCTCTAAAGAGCCGCAGTGACGATCACCTCGACGAGGTATTCGGGTGTCGCCAGCTTGGCTTCTCCGGTCGCGCGGGCGGGCGTGTGGCCCTGCGGGACCCAGCCGTCCCAAACGGAGTTCATCTTGGCGAAATCGGCCATGTCGGCGAGCCAGATCGTTGCCGAAAGGATGCGCGTCTTGTCCGTACCGGCGAGCGCAAGCAGACGATCGACTTCGGCGAGCGCCTGCTTCGTCTGGGTGGCGACGTCGTCTCCGGCGTTGCCGACCTGGCCGGCCAGGTAAACCGTGTTGTTGTAGACCACGGCCTGGCTCATCCGCGGACCGGTTTCAAAGCGCTTGATTTCCATAATCGTCATCCTGATGTTGGGCCGAGCAAGAATGTGCCGGCCGGTAACGGCTGCCAACCGCTGTTCAGCGGCCGGGAAGCTCTACACGATCGGGATGGCAACTCCAAGAAGCCGTTCCACGTCTGCCCACATGAGAGATCCATGCTGCCGATGAAAGATGCGGCGGCATTGGGAAGAGAAGCTCAAGCGGCATTCTTGCGCGCCAACCGCGCCTTGATGCTGGCGACGTCGGCACGCGGCGTGGCCGCAAACAATGTCTTCGTATAGCTGTGCTGCGGATTTGAAAACACCTCGTCGCGGCTGCCGTACTCGACCGCCTCCCCGTAATACATCACCATGACGTCGTCGGCGATGTACCGCACCACCGAGAGGTCGTGGCTGATGAAGACATAGGTAAGCTTGAACTCGTCCTGCAGATCCGCAAGCAGATTCAGAACCTGCGCCTGTACGGAGAGATCGAGCGCCGAAACCGGTTCGTCCAGCACCAGGAGCTTAGGATTGAGCATCAACGCACGGGCAACCGCGATGCGCTGCCGCTGGCCGCCGGAAAACATGTGCGGATAGCGGTTGTAGTGCTTCTCCTCGAGGCCGACCTTCTTCAGCATGGCCATCGCCCGGTCGCGACGGCCGGCCGCCGGCACGTCGGTGTTGATGATGAGCGGTTCCGCCAGGATATCGCCGATCTTCTGGCGCGGATTGAGCGAGCCATAGGGATTCTGGAAGACGATCTGCACCTTGCGGCGCATCTCCGGCGTCAGCCGCTCGCTCGCGATGTCGATCTTGCGGCCGTCGATCAGAAGCTCTCCGGACGTCGCCGGGTCGATGAGCGTGAGGATGCGCCCAAGCGTCGACTTGCCGCAGCCGCTTTCACCGACGATCGCAAGCGTCTTGCCCTCGTCTAGGGTGAAGCTGACACCCTTCAGCGCATGGACGGTGCGCGCCTTGCGAAAAAGACTGCCGGGCACATGATAGTCGCGCACCAGGTTGCGGGCTTCGAGAACATGGGTCATCGAGCGGCTCCCTCGAGGATCTCTTGATCGTTGAACAGTTCGGAGATCGTCGGCAGCCGATCGCCCGTCGCGTTCTCCGGCAGGGCAGCAAGCAGCGCGCGCGTGTAATTGCTCTTCGGTGACTCGAACAGCGATAGGACGTCCGCCTCTTCGATCTTGCGCCCCTTGTACTGGACGACGACGCGATCCGCCGTTTCGGCGACGACGCCCATGTTGTGGGTGATCATGATGAGGCCCATGCCGTGCTCCGCCTGAAGCTTCATCAACAGGTCGAGGATCTGCTTCTGGATCGTCACGTCAAGCGCGGTCGTCGGCTCGTCGGCGATCAGGAGCTTGGGATTGCAGGCAAGGGCGATCGCGATCATCACGCGCTGGCATTGTCCGCCCGACATCTGATGCGGGAAATGACCGAGGCGCTCGGCCGGATCCGGAATACCGACGGCCTCGAAGAGCTCGATTGCCCGTTTGCGCCGCGCCGCCCGATCGAGGCGCATGTGGACGCGCAGCACTTCCTCGATCTGAAAGCCGACCGTGAAGCACGGATTGAGGCTCGCAATCGGCTCCTGAAAGATCATCGCGATCTCCTTGCCCACGATCCTGCGCCGGTCGGCGGCCGACATGGTCAGAAGATCTCGTCCGTCGAAGGTAAGCTTGTCCGCCGTCACATTCGCGGTCCAGGGCAGAAGCCCCATTGCAGCCAGCATCGAGACGGACTTGCCTGATCCCGACTCTCCGACGATCGCCAGGACCTCTCCCTTACTCACCTTGAGCGACACGCCGTCGACCGCCCGGAAAGGGCCCGAGGCCGTCTGGAATTCGACGACGAGGTTTTCGACTTCGAGCAGCGCCATGTCAGGACCTCTTCAGCTTTGGGTCGAGCGCATCGCGCAGGCCATCGCCCATGAGATTGATTGCGAGAACGGTCAGCAGGATCGCAAGGCCGGGAAGCGTGACAACCCACCAGGCCCGCAGGATGAATTCCCGCGCCTCCGCCAGCATCGTGCCCCATTCGGGTGTCGGCGGCTGTGCGCCCATGCCGAGGAAGCCGAGCGCCGCGGCATCGAGAATGGCGCTGGAGAAGGACAGCGTCGCCTGGACGATCAGCGGCGCCATGCAATTGGGCAGGATCGTCCTGAACATCAGCCTCAGATGCCCTGCACCGGCGACCTTCGTCGCAACGACGTAATCGCGGGTCTTCTCAGCCATGACCGCTGCCCGCGTCAGGCGGACGAAGTGCGGCTGGTAGACGAGGGCGATCGCGATCATCGCATTGGTAAGCCCCGGCCCCAGCACCGCCACCAGCACGAGCGCCAGCAGCAGCGAAGGAAATGCCAGGATGATGTCCATGATCCGCATGATAACGGTGTCGACCCAGCCGCGGATATAGCCGGCGACAACGCCGACGAGAATGCCGCCGATCAGGGCCAGCGTCGTCACGATGACGCCGACGAAGAGCGAGAAACGGGTGCCGTAGATGAGGCGCGAGAGCATGTCCCTGCCGACGGCATCGGTCCCGAGAAGGAACTGGAGCCGGCCGCCCTCCTGCCAGAAGGGCGGCAGCAGAACGGCCTCGCGGAACTGGATTGTGGGGTCGTGCGGGGCGACGAGCGGTGCACATAGGGCAACCAGCACCAGGACAAGGAAGAAGACGAGCCCGATAACGGCGCCACGGTTCTCGGAAAAATAGTACCAGAATTCGGCGAGCCTCGCCCGACGTGACGGATCGGTCGATATCGACGTCTCGATGGTGACTTCGGTCATATCAACCTCCTCAATGCCGGATGCGGGGGTCGATCAGGCCGTAGAGCAGGTCCACGACGAGGTTCACCAGCATGATGATGCCGGCAATGATCAAGAGTCCGCCCTGGATGACCGCATAGTCGCGCCGGAACACCGAATCGACCATCCATTTGCCGATGCCCGGCCAGGAGAAGATGGTTTCCGTTAGGATCGCGCCCGCCAGCATCACGCCGACTTGAAGGCCGATCGTGGTGACGACCGGGATCATGGCGTTGCGAAGCGCATGGATGCCGACCACGCGGAA
>JAPSJG010000328.1 GCA_031178305.1 Sinorhizobium sp. | reverse complement strand
TAGTGATGTATTCCTGCACCTCGGCCTCCGTCGTCATCGGTGACAAGGAGGTAGCCGCAGCGATCAGGGCCTCGAAGCCGGAGGCCGCGGTGGTGACCCCGACGGCGGCCGCGGTCGAGGGCTTGAGGACGCTGGGCGCCAGGCGCATATCGGTGCTCACCCCCTACACGATCGAGACCAGCCGGCCAATGGCGGATTATTTTTCTGCACTCGGCTTCGAGATCGACCGGTTCACCTGCCTGGGCTTGACCGACGATCGGGAGATGGCGCGGATCGCGCCCGAGGAGATCGTCGCCTTTGCAAGGCAAGCAGCGGCACCGGAATCCGACGCGCTTTTCATCTCCTGCACGGCCGTGCGCGCGGCAGGCGTCATCGCGGCAGTCGAAGCGGCGATCGGCAAGCCCGTCGTCAGCAGCAACTATGCCACTGCCTGGATCTGCCTTCGCCTCTGCGGCGATCGCGAGTCGCGGCCACAGCTCGGTCGATTGATGGCATTGCCGCTCGAGGGAGAATGGCTGTGAGCGCCTCTCTCCCGGTGACGATTGAGGATATCGAAGCGGCGGGGCGCCGGATCTCCGGGCGCGTGATCGCGACGCCGCTCGTTGCCTCGGCATCTCTCAGCAATCTTTGCGGCGTGCCCGTCAGGCTGAAACTCGAGCACCATCAGACGACCGGCAGCTTCAAGCTGCGCGGCGCGACCAATGCCGTTCTCTCGCTCACCACCGAGGAGCGGGCACGCGGCGTCATCGCGGCTTCGACCGGCAATCACGGCCGGGCGCTTGCCCATGCGGCAAAGGCGGAAGGCGCGGTCGCAACGATCTTCATGTCGCACCTCGTGCCGGAGAACAAGGTCTCCGAGATCAGACGCCTTGGCGCCGATGTGCGGATCTTCGGCAATTCGCAGGACGAGGCGCAGGAACAGGTCGAACGGCTCGTTGCGGAAAGAGGTCTCGTGATGGTGCCGCCCTTCGACCATCCGGCGATCGTCGCAGGGCAGGGGACGCTCGGACTTGAGATCGCCACGCAGATGCCGGACGTCGCGATGGTGCTTGTGCCGGTTTCGGGCGGGGGGCTTGCGGCCGGGGTCGCGGCAGCGATCAAGGCGCGAAGACCGGCGACGCGGGTTATCGGACTGACGATGGAGCGCGGCGCGGCGATGAAGGCGAGCCTCGCCGCCGGCAAGCCCGTGCTCGTCGAGGAACAACCGAGCCTTGCGGATTCGCTCGGCGGCGGCATCGGGCACGACAATCGCGTAACGTTCCAGATGTGTCGGGAACTCCTCGACGACATCATCCTTCTGACGGAGGCGGAAATCGCCGCCGGCATGCGCCACACCTATACGCAAGAGCGTGAAATCGTGGAAGGCGCTGGAGCCGTCGGCATTGCGGCGCTTCTCGCAGGCAAGATCAAGGACATCGACGGCCCAATCGCGGTCATCCTCTCCGGCCGTAATGTCGACATGGACCTGCATCTCAGCGTGATGAATGGCGAAACCGATCCGTTTCGCGAGGGGGCGGCATGACACGGATGACAATTCTCACCGAGGCGGAGCTGCGCCGGATCGTGCCGCTCGACCTCAAGGCAATTGCCTGCGTCGAGGAGGCATTTCATGCGCTTGCCACCAAGGCGGTGGCGATGCCGCCGATCTTGAGGCTCGATATTCCAGAGCATCGCGGCGAGGTTGACGTGAAGACGGCCTATGTGCCAGGCCTCGATGGCTTCGCGATCAAGATCAGCCCGGGGTTCTTCGACAATCCCAAGATCGGCCTGCCAAGCACCAACGGCATGATGGTGCTGTTGTCGAGCAAGACGGGGCTGGTGCAGGCGCTGCTGCTCGACAACGGCTACCTGACGGATGTGCGCACCGCCGCGGCCGGTGCGGTGGCGGCCAAGCATCTGGCGCGGGAAGATGCGTCCGTCGTCGCGATCTTCGGCGCCGGCATGCAGGCAAGGCTGCAGCTCGAAGCGCTCTCTCTCGTCCGGCCGATCGGCAAAGCACGACTCTGGGCCCGCGACGCAGCCAAGGCCAAGGCGGCGGCAAACGCGCTTTCCGAGAAACTCGGCTTTCCGGTGGAAGCGGCAAGCCATCCGAAGGCGGCCGTCTACGGCGCCGACATCATCGTCACCACCACGCCGTCCGAGACGCCGATCCTCAAGGCCGATTGGTTGCACCCGGGGCAGCACGTCACCGCCATGGGTTCGGATGCGGAACACAAGAACGAGCTCGACCCAACCGCGATTGTCCGAGCCACTTATGTCGCCGACAGCCTCAACCAGACGCGCAGGCTGGGCGAACTCCATCATGCGATTGCCGCCGGCCTGGTAGCGCCGGAAACAGAATTTGCGGAGCTCGGCCAAGTGATCGCAGGGCAGCGCTGCGGGAGAAATCGGCCCGACGAGATCACCGTCGCGGACCTGACTGGAACCGGCATCCAGGACACTGCCATTGCCACGCTCGCCTATGCGCGGGCCAAGGAAGCAAACGCCGGAACGACTTTCGAAAGCTGAAGCCGGCCCGGCCGGGAAACACGAGGGAAGAAACATGGCCCAACCGAACCTCAAATTCTCGCTTGAGGAATATGAAGCGCGGCTGAAGAAGACCCGTCAGGCGATGGAGACCAAAGGTGTCGAACTCCTGATCGTCAGCGACCCGTCCAATATGGCCTGGCTCACGGGTTATGACGGGTGGTCCTTCTATGTGCATCAGGCGGTGGTCGTACCGTCTTCGGGCGAGCCGATCTGGTTCGGCCGCGGTCAGGACGCCAACGGCGCCAAGCTGACCGCCTATCTGGGGCACGAAAACATCATCGGCTATCCGGATCACTACGTGCAGTCGACCGAGCGCCATCCGATGGACTATCTCTCCGGTGTCCTTGCCGATCGCGGCTGGGGTTCGCTCCGGGTTGGCGTCGAGATGGACAACTACTGGTTCTCGGCGGCCGCTTTCGGCTCGCTGCAGAAGCACCTGCCGAATGCCCGCTTCATCGACGCGACCGCGCTGGTCAACTGGCAGCGCGCCGTCAAGAGCGAGACGGAAATCAAATACATGCGCAACGCGGCGCGAATCGTCGAAGCCATGCATCAGCGCATCTTCGACAAAATCGAAGTCGGTATGCGCAAATGCGATCTGGTGGCGGAGATCTACGACGCGGGCACGCGCGGCGTCGACGGTATCGGCGGTGACTATCCGGCGATCGTACCGTTGTTGCCCTCGGGCGTCGAGGCCTCCGCGCCGCATCTCACTTGGGACGACCGGCCGATGAAGCGAGGCGAGGGCACCTTCTTCGAGATTGCCGGCTGCTACAACCGGTATCACGTGCCGCTGTCACGCACGGTGTTCCTCGGCAAGCCGACCCGGGCCTTCCTCGATGCAGAGAAGGCGACGCTCGAAGGCATGGAGGCGGGGCTCGCCGTCGCGAAGCCCGGCAATACCTGCGAGGACATCGCCAATGCCTTCTTCGCCGTGCTCAAGAAATACGGCATCGTGAAGGATAACCGCACTGGCTATCCGATCGGTCTTTCCTATCCGCCGGATTGGGGCGAGCGCACGATGAGCCTGCGTCCGGGCGATAGGACGGAATTGAGGCCGGGCATGACCTTTCACTTCATGACGGGTCTCTGGCTCGATGACATGGGCTTCGAGACGACCGAAAGCATACTGATCACCGCAACTGGCGTCGAGTGCCTGGCCTCCGTCCCACGCAAGCTGATGGTCAAGGACTGAGGATATGAGCGATCACCAATTGCGGCCATCGCCGATCAGCCCGACGGTCGACTTCGAGGCAGACGGCGTGCAGCACGGCTTCCTGCGCTTACCTTATAGCCGCGACGACTCGGCCTGGGGCTCCGTGATGATACCGATCACCGTCATCAAGAACGGGGAGGGAACGACCGCCCTCCTGACGGGCGGTAATCATGGGGACGAATATGAAGGGCCGATCGCGCTTTTCGATCTAGCCCGGACGCTCGACCCCGCCGGGGTTCAGGGCAGGGTGATCATCGTGCCGGCCATGAATTACCCGGCATTTCTCGGCGGAACACGGACCTCGCCGATCGACAAGGGCAATCTGAACCGCAGCTTTCCGGGCAGGCCGGACGGCACGGTGACGGAAAAGGTCGCGGACTATTTCCAACGTTTTCTTCTGCCGCTGGCAGACGTCGTGCTCGACTTCCATTCCGGCGGGAAGACGCTCGATTTTCTGCCCTTCTGCGCCGCCCATATCCTTCCCGACAAAGCGCAGGAGGCCAAGGCCTTCGAATTCGTCAAGGCGTTTGGCTCACCCTATTCGATGAAGATGCTCGAGATCGACGCCGTCGGAATGTACGACACGGCGGCCGAGGAGATGGGCAAGATCTTCATCACCACCGAACTCGGCGGCGGTGGGTCAGCAACGGCAAGAAGCGTTGGCATTGCCAAACGCGGGGTTTGGAATGTCCTGCGGCATGCCGGCATCATCAAGGGTGAAATCGAGCCGCAGCCAACAAAGTGGCTGGAAATGCCGGACGCTGACTGCTTCGCCTTCGCTGAGGAGCCCGGGCTCGTCGAATTTCTGGTCGACCTCGGCGAAGCGGCCCAGCGCGGCTCTGTGATTGCACGAATTTATCCAACCG
>JAPSJG010000327.1 GCA_031178305.1 Sinorhizobium sp. | reverse complement strand
CTATCGGATTATTAACGCTCGATCGTCATCGTCCTCAGGATGGTGCAGTGAACGGCATAAATTGGGGCGAGCCGTCCGGCTGCGCCAAGCTGCAGCACCTTTGTGGCTCTTGAGGGCGCATCGCGCTTCGGCTGGAGACTGGCGGAAGGCATTACTGGAATGAGCGCGTCAGCCGAGCACATTTCTCGCAGGAGGCCCGATATTCGTTGCGGTCGGCCGGTCGTGCCGCGAGCTTGCGCGCCACGCCCTGCGCATCTGCGGGAGCAAGGCGGAGGCGTGCCGCCATGATATCGGCCGAGCTCGAATCCGGTAATTCCGATGGAACAACCTTCGTCGATCCGTTGACCGGCCTCGGCAACGCGCAGCAACTCCGGCGCAGCGTCTGCGAGATTGCTGCCGAGCGGGCAGCCGATCCGGCTCCGTTCACTATCGGCCTTGTCAATCTCGACGGGTTCAAGCCGATCAATGATCTGTTCGGCCCGGCGGCCGGCGATCAGATCCTGTGTCAGGTCGCGCACCGCTTGAGCGCCTGCGTGCCGGAAGGCGCGACGGTGACGCGCACGGCTTCCGACGAATTCGGCATCGTCCTGCCGCTGGTCTTCGAGCGCAAGGGTGCGGAGAAGATCGGGCAGCTGCTGAGGGAGGCGCTTTCCGCTCCCTTCGATCTCGGAGATCGCAGTGTCAGGCTGTCGGCATCCTTCGGATTCGCCGTCTATCCTTTCGCCGGCGACGCCTTCGACGAACTGTTGAAGAGCGCGGACACGGCTCTCTATCGCGCGAAAAGGCGCGGCCGCGGCCAGATAACGGTCTATTCGCACGAGATCGCCCAGGAAATGAAACGCGCAACGCAGCTCGAGCAGGCGCTGCGCAATGCGATCATCGCCGATCAGATCGACGTGCATTTTCAGCCGATAGTCGAACTGCGCAACGATGGCGTCGTCGGATTTGAAGCGCTGGCCAGATGGTGCGATGCGGATCTCGGCTATGTCTCTCCCGCGGTTTTCGTGCCGCTGGCGGAAGAGCGCGGTTTCATCGATGCGCTGGCGGAAATGCTTCTCCGCAAGGCCGCCCAGGCGGCCCTGTCCTGGCCCAAGGAGCTGTTCCTCTCGTTCAATCTCTCTTCCGCTCAATTGATGGACACCTCGACGAGCAGCCGTCTCCTGACAATCGTCAATCAGGTCGGACTCGACCCCCGCCGCCTTGAACTCGAGATCACCGAGACCGCCGTGATGGCGGATGCGGACGTGGCTCAGAAGATCGTTGCCGAATTCAGGGCGGCGGGCGTGCGCGTCTCGCTCGACGACTTCGGCACGGGACAGTCGAGCCTCGGCCGTTTACGGGATTTTAGCTTCGACAAAGTCAAGATCGACCGCGCCTTCGTTTCCCGCATCTCAGCCGATCGTGCATCCGAGCATATCGTCAAGGCAATCGTAGCCATGTGCGAGGGACTGGAACTCGAAGTTGTCGCCGAAGGCATCGAGGACCCTTCCGAGGCCTTGAAGCTGAAAGCGCTCGGGTGCGGCATGGGGCAGGGCTTCTTCTATGGCAAGCCCGCGGATGCCGTCGCCACGATGCGTTATCTCGCCAAACGCTATCGCGACGTCTCCGCGCTGAGCTGACGCGAGGCGCTGCTCGTCATCTCCAAACTATCGCGCAGGCTCTAGCGCGGGATGAGGAAAAGTGTGGGAGCTCTTCCGCCCGTATCCCGCGCTAATTCCTAGTCGATCACGTTTATGATTTTTATAGCGCCGCGCGTCTTATCAGACGCGCAAAGGTCACTGTGGCCCTGTGAACCGCTGCATTTCTTCGTCCTTAAATCGAGGTCGACTTAAGGAAGACATGCAGTAGGTCAATTTGACCTAAAATCATCGTGATCTAAGAGCCAGTCCCGGATGCGCCGTGCCTGGCTGTTGAGTTCACGTGACCGAGGCCAGACGATGTAGAAGGCCTGCCCCGTACGAAGCACATGCCCGCCGACCGGCACGAGGGCACCGGAGCGAACCTGAGGTAAAATGAGATGCTCCCAGCCCAGCGCGATGCCCTCGCCAGCGAGCACCGCCTGGACCACCAGCACATAGTCGTTGATCGCCAGCCGTTTGCCTTGCACGGGAAAGGCCAGGCCGGCGCTTGCGAACCATTCGGTCCAGTCGCAGGCGCGCCTGACCGGCTCTTCTAGATGGATGAGGTTGTGCCGCAGGAGATCCGCCGGCGTCTCCGGCACGCCATGCGCCTCGATATAGGCGGGGGTCGCCACGGCGTTGACCACTTCCTCGGCCAGCAGTGCTGCGTGATAGCGCGGCCATTGGTTGGGATCGCCGCCGCGAATTCCCAAAGGGATCGGCTCTTCGTCGAGATCGAGATCGCGCACGCTCGTCTGGATGCGAAGGTCGATCTCCGGCAGATCCTCTCGAAGCCGGTTGAGCCGCGGCAGCATCCACATCGAGGCGAATGCCGTCGACGCGGCGAGCGTGACGTTTGTTTCGCGCCCCTTGGCGCGTATGTCTTCCGCCGACTTCCGGATCCGCGACAGACCGACGGAGACGTCCGCATGGAATTTCTCGCCGGCCTCCGTGAGTTCGACTGACCGGTGCACGCGATTGAAGAGCGGGACTCCGAGCTGCTCCTCCAGACCGCGGATCGCATAGGATACCGCAGCCTGCGTCATGCCGAGCTCGGCGGCGGCGCGGGTGAAGTTCCGGTGGCGGCCGGCGGCCTCGAAAACGATGAGGTTTGCGGCGGAAGGGAGCAGGCGGCGCAGATTTTCCATAATCTATGCTTATCGCATGCCTTAAATTTTTCCAGCGTCACAAGCGCCTTTCTCCTTAATACGATCATTTCAAATCATGGGAGATCAGTGATGGCAGAGGCGATCGAGGCGACTGTGAACACCCCGAGGCGGATGCGAAGCGGACGGCCGCAACGGCGGGATGGCGCGGCAAGGAGCCTTGGCGTCCCTTACATCGTCCGCAACATTCCGACCTACGACATTCTCGGCGAGGATAGCCTCGTGCGCATCGAGCGGACGGCCGATCGCATCCTTGCGGAAGTCGGGATCGAGTTCCGCGACGATCCGGTGGCGCTCGACCATTGGCGGGCGGCGGGCGCGAAAATCGACGGTGTCCGCGTGACCTTCGAGCCCGGCATGCTCAATGAGATCGTCCGGTCCGCGCCGGCACAGTTCACCCAGCATGCCCGAAATCCCGCTCGAAGCGTCGAGATCGGCGGCCGCAATGTCGTCTTTTCGCCTGCCTACGGCTCACCCTTCGTGATGGACCTCGACCAGGGCCGCCGTTACGGCACTATCGAGGACTTCCGCAACCTGATTAAGCTCGCCCAGTCAAGCCCCTGGCTGCATCACTCCGGCGGAACGATCTGCGAGCCGGTCGACCTGCCCGTCAACAAGCGTCATCTCGATATGGTCTACAGCCACATCAAGTATTCCGACCGCGCCTTCATGGGATCGATCACGGCGGAAGAGCGCGCCGAGGATTCGATCGAAATGGCCCGAATTGTCTTTGGTGCCGATTTCGTCGACCGCAACTGCGTCATCCTCGGCAATGTCAACGTCAATTCGCCGCTCGTCTGGGACGGGACGATGACGAAATCGCTGCGCGCCTATGCGCGCGCCAACCAGGCGGCGGTTGTCGTGCCCTTTATCCTCGGCGGCGCCATGGGCCCCGTCACCAATGCCGGCGCCATCGCGCAATCCTATGCCGAGACACTGGCCGGCTGCGCGCTGACGCAGCTCGAGCGCATGGGGGCGCCGGTGATCTTCGGCAATTTCCTGTCGTCGATGTCGCTTCGGTCCGGTTCGCCCACCTTCGGCACTCCGGAGCCGGCGATCGGCAGCATGGTCGTCGGCCAGCTTGCGCGCCGGGTCGGATTGCCGCTGCGCTGCGCCGGCAATTTTTCCAATTCGAAACGGCCGGATGCGCAGGCGATGCAGGAGGGCGTCATGTCGATGCTTTCAGCGGTGCATTGCGGCGCCAATTTTATCCTGCACTCGGCCGGCTTCGTCGACGGCCTGCTCGCCATGTCCTACGAAAAATTCGTGATGGATGCGGACTTTTGCGGTGCGCTCCACTCCTATCTCGCCGGCGTCGTCGTCGACGACAACACGCTCGCCATGGACGCCTTCCTCGAAGTCGGGCCCGGCAGTCATTTCCTCGGTTGCGCCCATACCATGCGCAACTACCAGGCTGCGTTCTGGGATAGCGCTCTCTCCGACAACGAACCCTTCGAGAAATGGGCCGAGCAGGGCGAAACCGACATGGCGCTGCGCGCCAATCGACAGTGGAAAAAGACGCTTGCGGTATATGAGGCGCCGCCGCTCGATGTGGCGATCGACGAGGCGCTGACAGCCTATGTCAGCCGGCGCAAGAGCGAGATGCCAGATGCCTGGTATTGATCGACGACAGCGCCCCGCGTTCTATCAGACGCGAAGTAGTCCTTTGAATCGCTGCATGTCTTAAACCGAGGTCGATTTAAAGGAGACATGGCGCGCAATGTGCTCATATGCGTTCGCACCGCCGCTCTACCCCTTTGTTTTTGCCGCATTCGTGCCACCTCTGGTGATATCACCTGATACAAGATGCTCTGGGGTGAAAAAAT
>JAPSJG010000326.1 GCA_031178305.1 Sinorhizobium sp. | reverse complement strand
ATGCTCGCGTGCCATTCGTCGACGCTTTCGCTGTAGCTGCGCCCTTCGGTCCGCCGCAGCGGCAAGGCGAACTCCACTGTGCGGCTTTCGCCGCGCGTTACGTAGCGCCCACAGACCTCGCGGCGCACCTCGGCAAGCTCCGCCTTCTTCGCGCCCTTGGTCGGAATGAAGAGCACGTCGGCGCGATTGAGCGCGTTGATCGCCTGGATCGTCATGTGTTCGGGATTGCCGGCGCCGATGCCGATGACGAGGATATTCCGCATGCCGTTTCTCCATCCGCACTTCTGCGCCGTTGCCCAGTCATTGGCGGATCGGGGTTACAGACGCAAGACCCAGCCGCGACGGCAGAATGTACCAGCGCGTCACGCGAACTAGAACTCGGTCCGCAATGGAGGATCCTCCGGAAGCCGCCAGTCGACCGGATCGAGTCCCTTCGACTTGAGGAAAGCATTGGCCTTGGAAAAATGCCGGCAACCGAAGAATCCGGAATACGCCGAGAGCGGCGAAGGATGCGGCGCGGTCAGCACCAGATGCCTTGAGCGATCGACGAATGCCGCCTTCCTCTGCGCATAGGAGCCCCAGAGCATGAAGACGACCGGCTGTTCCTGCTCGTTGACGGCGCGAATGACCGCGTCCGTGAATCGCTCCCAGCCCCTGCCCTGATGCGAGGCCGCGCAGCCCCGCTCGACTGTGAGCACCGCATTCAGGAGAAGCACGCCCTGCCGCGCCCAGCTTTCGAGAAATCCGTGGCGCGCCGGCGGAATGCCCAGATCGTCCTGGAGTTCCTTGTAGATGTTGACGAGCGAGGGCGGAATGCGCACGCCCGGCCGCACACTGAAGCAGAGGCCATGCGCCTGGCCGTCGCCATGATAGGGGTCCTGGCCGAGGATGACGACCCGCACCCGGTCGAGCGGTGTCAGGTCGAGCGCCCGGAAATACTCGCTGCCCTTCGGAAAGATCTGACGGCCTTCCTGCTTCTGTTCGAGGAGAAAGTGCCTGAGATCGGCCATGTAGCCATGGCGAAACTCCGGCGCCAGTGCCGCCTTCCAGCTCTCTTCAAGCCTTATCGTCGCATCCATGTGGATCATTCACCTCGTTGGCTAGAGCCTTTCCTGGTTAACTGGAAACAATTCTGTTGGCTCAAGCGGAGCGGAATGTTTGCTCGGCTGGCGCGCGGCGTAGCCCAAGCTTACGTCCAAGCCAGCCGAGCAAACAGGCCGCCCGCTTCAGCCAACCCGAAGGGGCCGGGCATCTTTCCGCCAGGATCAGAGGCGATCGTCTCGGCCGTACCTCCGGGTACGACCTTCGGCAATCGCCTCTGCCCTGACGAAAACCTGCTCCGGCAGAATGTTTCCATCTAACCAGGAAAGGCTCTGGGGCGGAATTTAGACCGGCGAACCGTCAGCCTTCAAGCGAGGTCATCGAACGACCGCAACAGGATGCATTGTATTTTTCCGGATATAGCGGTAACGATGGGGCCGTTGTATTCCCTTGGATATCACGCAGGAGACTGGCATGGCGCAAGGATGGAGATGCCGGCTCAAGCATATTGCTCTTGCCCTTGGTATAGTGGTGATAGCTTCAGCTTTCACGCCTGTCCAGGCGGCGGAGAGGACAACAGTCTTCGCTGCGGCGAGCCTCAAGAACGCACTCGATGCGGTCAATGACGAATGGCAGCGGCAGACCGGCAAGGAGGCGACCGTCTCCTATGCGGCAAGTTCCACACTCGCAAGGCAGATCGAGCAGGGCGCGCCGGCCGACATCTTCATCTCCGCCGATATCGCCTGGATGGATTACCTCGCCGACAGACAACTGATCGACAACAATAGCCGCACCAACCTGCTCGGCAATCGCCTCGTCCTCGTTTCCGCCAAGTCCGACGCCGGTCCGCTCGTCATCGAACCCGGCCTCGATCTTGCAGGCCTTCTCAGCGATGGCCGTTTGGCGATGGGCGCTGTGGATTCTGTTCCCGCCGGCAGATACGGCAAGGCAGCACTGGAAAAACTCGGCATCTGGCCAAAAGTCGCCGACAAGGTCGCCGGCGCCGAAAGCGTGCGCGCCGCCCTCCTGCTCGTTTCGCGCGGCGAAGCGCCCTACGGCATCGTCTACCAGACCGATGCCGCAGCCGATCCGGGCGTGAAGGTGGTGGGCACCTTCCCGGAAGACAGCCACCCTCCGATCGCCTACCCGATCGCCGTTATTGCGGACAGCAACAACGCTTCGGCGGCGGCCTATCTCGACTTCGTCAGGTCGCCCAAGGCCGCGGCCCTGTTCGAGGCGAACGGCTTCACGATACTGGTGGAACAAGCTTGCGCAGGCTGTCCCTGACGGGCAGTAAATTCATGACGCCGCGGCGCCTCTGCGCGTCTGGCGCTGCGCTCTAATTCTCTGGCGACGGGGCAGGACCTTGGACTGGATGGCACTCAGCGATGCGGAATGGACAGCGATCCGACTGAGCCTGAGGGTGGCGGCCGTTGCCATGTTTTTCAGCCTGCCGCTCGCGCTCGCGGTCGCCATGGCATTGGCACGCGGGCGCTTCTGGGGCAAGTCGCTCCTGAACGGCCTCGTCCATATGCCGTTGATCCTGCCGCCCGTGGTAACCGGTTTTCTGCTGTTGCTGCTGTTCGGCCGGCGAGGACCGATCGGCGCCTTCCTCGCGGAATATCTGGGCCTCGTCTTCTCCTTCCGTTGGACGGGTGCAGCACTTGCTGCGGCTGTCATGGGCTTTCCGCTGATGGTGCGCAGCATCCGCCTGTCGATCGAGGCGGTCGACCGCAAACTCGAGAGCGCTGCCGCGACATTGGGTGCCGGGCCGGCCTGGATCTTCCTGACCGTCACTCTGCCCCTGATCCTCCCCGGCATCCTTGCCGGCATGGTCCTCTCCTTCGCCAAGTCCATGGGCGAATTCGGCGCGACGATCACCTTCGTCTCCAATATTCCGGGCGAGACGCAGACGCTTTCGCTGGCGATTTACAGCCTCACCCAGGTGCCGGGCGGCGACGCGGGCGCCATGCGCCTCACCGTCATCTCGATCACCGTCTCGATGGCGGCCCTGATGTTCTCGGAATTTCTTGCCGCGGCCGCGACAAAGCGGATGGTTGCAGCATGAGCCTCGAAGTCGAAGCGCGCCACCGGATCGGATCCTTCACCATCGACGCCGCATTCCAGTCGGGCGGAGGAGTGACGGCACTCTTCGGCCGTTCCGGATCGGGCAAGACGTCGCTGGTGAACATCATTGCCGGCCTGCTCCGCCCCGATCGCGGTCGCATCGTGCTCGGCGGCGAACTGATCGCCGACAGCGAGCGCAAGGTCTTCACCCCCGTCCACCGCCGCCGCTTCGGCTACGTATTCCAGGAATCGCGGCTTTTTCCTCACCTGAGCGTTCGCAAAAATCTCGCCTATGGACGCTGGTTCGCCGGCGTGGGCAGATCGTCGGCCGAGTTCGCCAGAGTCGTCGAGATGCTCGGCATCGGGCACCTGCTCGACCGCCGTCCCTCGACGCTCTCCGGCGGCGAGCGCCAGCGCGTCGCCCTTGGCCGGGCGCTGCTTGCCGCGCCACGGCTCCTGTTGATGGACGAACCGCTCGCGGCACTCGACGAGGCGCGCAAGGCCGAGATCCTGCCCTATCTGGAGCGACTTCGTGATGAGGCGGGAATCCCGATCGTCTATGTCAGCCACAATCTGGCGGAGGTCACGCGGCTCGCACAGCATGTGATCATGGTGGAGAACGGCCGGGTCAAGGCCTCCGGCGCAACCGCCGCCATCCTTAGCCAGTCGACCGCAAGCTTGCCCCGACGGGAGGCCGGCGCATTGATCGAGGGGCTTGTCGAGCTCCATGACGACGCGCACCATCTGACGCTCGTGCGGGCCGGCGAATGCCTCTTCCACATACCGCACGTATTCGCGCCGACAGGACATGCGCTTCGTCTCTATATTGCCGCGCGCGACGTGATGCTGGCGACGACACGGCCGCAGGAGATCAGTGCCCTCAATGTTCTTTCGGGAACGATCATCGACCTGTCGCCAGCGCATGAGGGCAGCGTCGACGTCCGAGTCGCCTGCGGCGGCAATATCATTCTTGCCCGCATCACAACCCTTTCGCGTGAAGCGCTCAGGCTTGAGCCGGGAAGGCCGGTGCACGCGATCGTCAAGACCGTCGCACTCGGCTATTAAAGCGGCATGCGCTCAGTGCGTCAGCGCTACCGCTCTCCTTTGTTTTGCGCGAGTTCGAAATATGGCGCAGGAGTGAGGAGCTTCACTTAGTCGCACGGCATCGGTTGCTGGGGCGGAAGCCCGTCCCTGGCGCGCGCCGTCTCAATCCAGGCGAGATCGTCTGCGATGGCAGCGCAGGCCTTCGCCTCCATCGCACGGAAGCGCTCTATCAATTCTTCGCCAAAAGAGGTGAGCGCGGCGCCGCCGCCCTGTTTTCCACCACGCTGGGATACAACCGCGGGTTCCTTGAACATCCGATTGAGCGCATCTACCAGCATCCAGGCTCGCCGGTACGACATGTCCATTGCCCGGCCGGCGGCGGAGATCGATCCAGTTTCGCGGATGAGTTCCAGCAGCATTATCTTGCCCCGGCCGAGGCGATCCTCGGGCGGGAAATCGATGCGCAGGACGG
>JAPSJG010000325.1 GCA_031178305.1 Sinorhizobium sp. | reverse complement strand
GGGCAGGAACGCGATGAGGCGTTCACCGACGTCTTTCACCATATTGCTCATCTTCCCGAAACTCCGCAAATTGGGGAATAGACCGGCGACTCAACCGTTACCGTGCAATGTACAGGCGCCGCTCCTACCGTCCAAGGAATAGCGCTTCCCTGATTTGAGCTCAGTCATGCAGACGGAGGTTTTCAGATGCCCACTACGCTGAAACTTTCCCTGATCGCCCCGCTCGCTGCAATCACGCTTGTCGCCGGCGATATCCTGGTTCCCGCTGGAAGCGGGACGCTCGACCTTTTCACGGTGAGCGAAGCCTTCGCCGACGACGACGATGACGATGACGATAGGGGTGGCTCCAGCGGTTCCGAAGGCTCCGGCGCCTACCGCCCCGGTGCGGGTTGGAGCGGCGGCAGGACCCTGCTCCCGTTTCGTGGGCTCTTCCCGCGCCGGAGCACTTCGCGGCGCGTAAGGGCACCCGCGCCTGAACCGACCCAGGCGCCCGATGAGATCGTCGGACTGGGCTTCAGCCCGGCGCAGCTCGATGAACTGACGGGGGCGGGCTTCCGCATCCTCGATCGCAGCAGAATGGCGATCTTCGACGGGGAAATAGTCAAGCTTCGCATCCCTTCGGGGTTGACCCTGAACGCTGCCAGAGCGCGGGCGCAAGCTCTCGCGCCCGAGACGGCCATCGAATACAACCACTATTTCAGGCCGGAACAGCGGGCCGAGGGCCCATGCGGTCAGGGAGACTGCCTCGCGCGCACGATGATCGGCTGGCCAGCGGCCCAGGACTGGCCCGGCGCCTGCACACCCACCTCGACCATCGGCCTGATCGATACCGCTATCAACCCTCAGCACGATGCCTTCGCAGGTAGCGCGATCGAGATCATCCGCCTTACCGATGAAAAACTGCCCGAGTCGGGCAGACAGCACGGCACTGCCGTCGCTGCCCTGCTTGTCGGCTCCGCGGCGAGCCGCACGCCGGGGCTCATACCGGGCGGCAAGCTGGTTGCCGTGGACGCTTTTCACCGAGCCGGACGGCAGGACGATCGCTCCGGAGTTTTCGACCTCGTGCGCGCCCTCGATCTCCTTGCCGCACGCAAGGTGCAGGTCATCAATCTCAGCCTTTCCGGCCCAGCCAATCCGCTGCTCGAACAGACGGTAAAAAAGGTCGATGAACGGGGCATCATCATGGTTGCAGCCGCCGGCAACGAAGGTCCGAAAGCCGAACCGGTCTATCCTGCGGCCTATGAAGAAGTGATCGCCGTAACCGCTACGGACAGGCACAAGCGCCCCTACCGGCGCGCCGGTCGGGGCGAGCACATCGACTTCGCCGCTCCGGGCGTCGCGGTCTGGACCGCAGCCTCGATAAGCGGAGCACGCCCAAAAACGGGAACTTCGTTCGCGGCGCCGTTCGTTACCGCCGCGGTGACATTGTTGAAGGCGTCAAACCCTGAAATCCCGCCCGAGCTGATCCGCGACCGATTGACCGGGAACGTCGAAGATCTGGGTGATCCGGGCAAGGATCCCGTCTTCGGCTGGGGCTTGTTGAATGCACGAACGATCTGCGGGACGGCACGGTAGTTTGAAATCAATCCGGCAGGTTCGCGACAATTATCAGCAAGCCCGGAGGATCGGCGGTCGATGCAAGCCAAACGAACAGTGTTCGAGAGCTTCGGCCGTATCGTTGCCCGACTGGGCTACTTGCGGCGCGCGTCCGCGGCAGTTGAAGGCAGCGATACTGGCATGGTAAACAACACTTCGTTTCTCATAATGAGACTTTGCACTAGTTTGAGACGCCTGAAGCTGATCGATCGACGGATAGCTGCAGTCATGAGCTGAATGTTAAGATGCCATCTGCCGCTTGGCACAGACAGTATCTGCCTGAACATCACGATCGGGACGCTCATTTGAAGACGCGATAGGCCGGTATTTGGAAAACTCGAAAGAACATCCGAGCTTACTTGACCGACTAGGCAACTCGGACGGGCTTCAGGTTGCAGTGATCGGCTGCGGGGCTTGGGGCAAGAACCTAATCCGCTGCTTTGCCGAATTGAACTGCCTCGGAGCTGTAGCCGATCACCACTCTGCAACAGTCGCGGAGATTCTTGCCCGGTATGGGGGCCAAGCCCTTTCCTTTGAACAGATATTGGTCAAGCCCTCGATTCAGGCAGTGGCGATCGCCACCCAACCGTCAGGACACTACGACCTAGCCAAACGCGCCTTGCTTTCGGGAAAGCATGTCTTTGTCGAAAAGCCGGTCGCGCTTGAGCTCCGGCAAGCCGAGGAGCTGGCGGCGCTGGCACAGCATCTGGGCCTGCGGCTCATGATCGGACATATACTTCGCTTTCATCCCGCCTTCGCCCGGCTCCAGAGCTTGATTGCGACCGGTGCCATCGGCCGTGTCCTGCGGCTAGAGGCCAACCGCAAGAATCTGGGAGCAATCCGTTCCGAGGAGGACGTGCTTTGGTGTCTCGGGCCGCATGACATCTCCATCATCCTGGCTCTCGTCGGTGCGGAACCGAGCGAACTTCACGTTGTCGGCGGGTACCATCTGCGGCAGGGGATAGCCGATACCGTCACCTTACATCTAGCCTTTCCGGCGGGCGAGCGGGCTCAGGTCAATCTGTCCTGGCTGCACCCGTTCAAGGAACATCGCCTCACGGTAATCGGGTCAGAAGCCATGGTCGTACTCGACGATGGAGCGCCATGGGAACGCAAACTGCTCCTATACCCGCACATCGTGAACGTCGCAGAGGGTGCAACGGCGACGATCCGAGCCGAACCTATTCCACTCGAGATAGAACAACACGAACCGCTCAAACTCGAATGCCAGCATTTTATCAACTGCATCGTCCACGGATGTGAGCCGATCACGAATGGGGAGGAAGGATTGCGCGTAATGCGAGTCCTGGCCGGAGCCAGTGCCATGATGAAGCGTGGCCGTGGCCTCCGGACGACTCCTGGACGCGTGAATGCTCCCCATCACCTTTTTAATGTCTGAAGCGAACATGCCGGAGCGGATAGCCTTCAACGATCTCGCCGCGCAGCGCCGCTACCTCGGGCAGGCAGTCGACGAGGCGATCCGCAGCGTTGTCGATCACAGCATGTACGTCATGGGTCCGGAGGTTGCGAGATTCGAGCGGGACCTCTCCGCATTCTGCGGTGCCAAGCACGCGATTTCCTGCGGCAGTGGAACCGATGCCTTGTCTCTTGTGCTGTTAGCCAAGAACGTGAAGGCTGGCGACGCGGTGCTCTGCCCGTCCTTCACGTTCGCGGCCACCGCAGAAGCCATAGCCGGACTTGGCGCGACGCCGGTGTTCGTTGACGTCTCAGAGGATAGCTTCAACCTCGATGCGACGAGTCTTGTGTCCTCGATCTCCATGCTCAAGCGCAGCGGTGCCAAGCCGGTTGGCATTATCGCGGTCGATCTATTCGGCCAGCCGGCCGATTACAACGATATCGAGGAAATTGCGGCCCGAGAGGGCCTGTGGCTGGTCTGTGATGCAGCTCAAGCTTTCGGCGCAAGCTACAAGGGGCGCCAGGTTGGTTCGATCGGGCTTGCCACCACGACCAGCTTCTTCCCGGCCAAACCGCTGGGCTGCTATGGCGACGGCGGTGCGGTGTTCACAAATGATGACGAGTTGGCGAACACCATCCTTTCGCTCCGCATGCATGGCCGCGGGACGGATAACTATGACAACGTCCGCATCGGCATGAACAGCCGCCTCGATACGATACAGGCGGCCGTTCTCATCGAGAAGCTAAAGATATTCCCGGATGAAATCGCGGCTCGCAACCGGATCGCCAAACGGTACAATGAGCAGCTGCGCGACTGTGCCACTGTGCCGAGCATCCGGGAGGGGGCGACGTCGGTCTGGGCACAATATACGCTGCGCCTGCCAAGATGCGACCGCGGGGCGTTCCAGACCTCCCTGGCGGCGGTAGACGTTCCGACGGCCGTCTACTACCGAACGCCGATGCACCGACAAGCTGCTTACAGGCACTTTCCCACTGCCCCGAAAGGGCTGCCCGCATCCGACCGCCTCGCTGCCGAGGTGGTAAGCTTGCCAATGCATGCCTATCTGAGTGAAGAGGTGCAGGATCAGATCACGGCCGCTGTGCGGTCAGCCTTGGCACCGTGCCGGCGTTAGCGGCGGCGGCCGCTTTCGTGTTTCCAAGGAACGGCCATCGCGCGCCCCCGCACAGGCGGTCATCGCTACGCCGGCGGCTCAGTCTCCTTGTGCAACGTGGCGGGTCAAAGCGCGTGTGCGTCTCGCAGGCGTGGATTGCGGCCGATCACCCTTGTCCGGCTGGGCACGGACGCAGCATGGCAGAGTGTTCGAGGGCCTCACCTGCGACATCCCGGATGTGGACATCTCCTGAAATCGGACTAGAGTCGCATCCGATGATCAAACTCATTCGTCTATTTGCAGTCGTGCTGGTCGCGGTATTTGCCGCGGGCACAGCCGTGCAGACGGCGAAGACGGCAGCCATGTCGGCCACCAAGACAAGCTTCGCTCTGTCAACGGTGACCATGATGGACAGGGATATGGGGGACTGTGACGGTTGTCCGCCCGACGACGACGCAAAAGGATGCATCGATTTTTGTCTCGCATCTTTCGCGGCAATCCCGGCAATTGCGCGCATTGAGTTCCCTTTTACAACACC
>JAPSJG010000021.1 GCA_031178305.1 Sinorhizobium sp. | reverse complement strand
GCCGGTGGCAGGCTCGCCGGCGCCGGCGCACATTCCTATAGCGCAGGCGATGCGACGCGCGGGTCCGAGGAGGCGGCACGTTTCAAGACGTGAACGCGGCAGGTCGTGAGAACATTCGCGTAGACGTAGATAAGCATCAAGGCGGCAATCGCTGCCTTGGGCTTTTTTGTGCCTGACGGACAACAAAGCCAGCCCTTTTTGCCAAGAATCGCCACCGAATCTCCGCTCCGGGGTGGATGCGGCACGCCGTCATCGTTAACAGATAGAGAACCAAGCAATGCTAAACTGCCCATTGCCGCACATGCAGGCAGTGAGTAAAGAGTCGCCTGAAACGGGATGCGGAGAGGAATGTCTCCACCACGACCGAGTATCGCGTATTGGAAGGCAGCCACGGCGCTCGCTCTTGCGGCCTCGACGGCGCTCGGTCCGGTCTTTGCCAACAAGGCCCATGCGATCCGGATCTTCGGCATGCGCTTCTTCGAAAGCGCCGAAGAGCAGGTCCAGGTCATCGACCCGGTCAACTATGCGCTCACCTTCGAGACCGGGACGGACGACGAGGAGCTGCGCGAAGCGCTCGAAAATGCTTCGCAGCTTTTCCAGGATCGCGAGGAGCCGGTCTCCGGTGACCTCGGCCTCTTGATCAAGGCGCGCGACGACCGCGAGCGCCTGCTCGCGGCTCTTTACGAGAAGGCGCGCTATGGCGGCACCGTCAGCATCCTGATCAACGGCCAGGATATCGACAGCCTGCCGCCGGATCCGTCCTTCCCCGATGGACAGCCCGTACCCGTGGCGGTCACCGTCACGCCTGGGCCGGTCTTTACCTTGGGCACCGTGAAACTCGAAGGGGATGCCGCCCGGTTCGATCCGTCGACCTACGACCTGGCGCCCGGCGCCCGGGCCGACTCGACCCTGATCATCAAGGCAGGCGAGCAGATTGTCAGCGATCTGAAGGAGCAGAGCCGGCCGCTTGCCCGGCTGACGGAACGCAGCGTCGTTGCCGACCACGCCACCTCGACGGTGGACGTGACCATCGCCGCCGATGGCGGGCCTGTTGCGCCGGTCGGCGACTTGACCGTCACCGGCACAAGGACCGTCGATCCTGGTTTCGTCCGCGACTATTCGCGCCTCAATGAAGGCAGGCCCTATTCGCCGGAGAACATTCGAAGGGCGGCCGAGCGGCTGCGGCAATTGAATGTTTTCTCGAGCGTTACCATCATCGAAGCCGACCAGCTCGCGCCGGATGGCACGATTCCGATGAATATCCAGGTGTCCGAAGGCAAGCATCGCTATTTCGGCTTCGGCGGCCAGGTGTCGACGACCGATGGACTGGGTCTGCAGGGCTACTGGGGACACCGCAATCTCTTCGGCCGTGCCGAATCGATCCGGATAGAAGGCTCGGTCGGCCGCATCGGCGAGACTACGGACGTCGGCGGACTCGACTATTCCGCCAGTATTCTCTTCACGAAACCCGGCGCCTTCGGGCCGGCGTCGACCTTTACGGCGAGCGCCAAGGCGGCCATTGACGATCCGGATGCCTATCGCGCCAAGACCATCACGGGAGCGGCGGGCGCCGGGTTCGAGCTTTCGCCGGAGGATACGGTCTCGGCCGGCGCGGAACTGAGCCTGGCGGATGTCGATGACGCATTCGGCTCCAACACCTATCTCACCGCCGCAATTCCACTCGAATATGTGCGCGACACCCGCAACGACAAGCTGAATGCGACGGAAGGCTACCGCGCGCTGATCAGCGCCAAGCCGAGCTACGAGATCGAGGGCAAGACCTTCTTCAGCTCGTTCGAGGCCACCGCCTCCGGCTATCAAGCGGTCGGCCCCGAAAATCGCTTCGTGCTGGCCGGCAAGATTGCCGCCGGCGTGCTCGTCGGTGGCGATGATCTCGCCGACATCCCGGCACCGCGGCGCTTCTATCTCGGCGGCGGCGGCTCGGTGCGCGGCTACTCCTTCCAAGAAATCGGCCCGCGCAATGCGGAGAACGAGCAGACCGGCGGCCGATCCTATGTAAACGCCTCGCTTGAGGCCCGCATCACCATCACCGACACGATCGGCATCGTGCCGTTCATCGATGCCGGCAGCGTTTCGACGAGCACGGCGCCCGATTTTTCCGATATCCGCGCCGGTGCCGGCGTCGGGCTGCGCTATGCAACACCCTTCGGACCGATCCGGCTCGACTTCGCTGTGCCGCTCAACAAATATCCCGGCGGCACCGATTACGGCATCTATGCGGGTATCGGCCAATCCTTCTGATTTGCGCCCGAATGCCGTGGTAAAATACCTCGATAAAACAGTTAGCTTAGGGCGACACCCTGCCGATTCCAGAGCGGCGCAACATGGGCTATGGGTAGGACATGAATCAGGTCATCCGCTTTCTCCGCGTCGCGTTGCGCTATTTCGCCGCCATAGTTGGCGCAACCATGGTGGCGCTGCTCCTCATCGTCGGCTTTATCGGCTTTACGGTGCCTGGCGCTCGATTGGTGGCCTGGGCGATCGAGAAATACGCGGCGACGCCCGACCAGATCGTTCGCATTGCCGAGCCAGGACCGCTTCTGACCGGCGAGTTCACCGCTGGCAGCGTCACGCTCTTCGACGGAGAAGGGATTTACGCCGAGGTCCGAGACCTCTCTGTCGACTGGTCGCCAGCAGAGCTTTTCTCGAGGCGCTTCGATGCGGCACGCGTCACGGCGGGATCCGTCCGCCTGGAACGGTTCCCCGTTCCTTCGCAGGAGACGAAGGAGGTGCGCGCGACGCTCGCCCTTCCCCTCGACGTCAAAATCGAGGCCCTCGACCTCAAGGAGATCGTCGTCGGTGAAGCCATCGCCGGCGAGGAGCAAGTGTTGAGGGCGACAGGCCGTGTCGATGCCACCGGTTCGAGCGTCGCGCTCGCCTTCGACGCGGCCGAGCGGGATCGCCCTCAAGCCCGTGCCGTCGCCGATCTCGTTTTCAATCCGGCCGGCAACGAGCTGAAGCTTGAGGCGCGCGTCTCCGAACCGACGGGTGGACTCATCGCCAAATTGCTACGACTGCCGAACGAACCCGCGGTCGACATTACGCTGACCGGCGAAGGCCCGCTGTCCGACTGGGCGGGCTCGGGCGCGGCCGCCCTCGACGGCAGCGAGATTCTTCGTCTCGACGGGCGACATATCCTTGCGCCCGGCGGCATGCATAGGCTTGCGGTTTCCGGCGGCGGCGCCTTTGCGCCGCTCCTGCCCGATGCTCTCAAGCCTCTTTTCGAAGGTACGACCGACATCGAGCTCGCAGCCGCCTTCGACGGTGAAAGCATGGTGCGCATCGAGACCGGCAGGCTCTCCACCGGTGCGCTGACGCTCAATGCTTCCGGAACGATCGACAGCCGCGGCGAGAACAATCTGCAGGCGAGCCTTGCCGGCATGGACGGCCCTGCGGATTTCCGCTGGCCGCTGCGGGAAGGAGAACTGCGAGCGCTGATCGATACGGCCAACCTCTCTCTGATCGGCGAAGGACAATCGGCGGTCCTCGATATCGCTGCCAATGCGGCAGCCGTTGAGCTGCCACAGGGAACGCTCGGCGATGTACGGCTATCGGCGCAAAGCGACGCCTTCGATCTGCAAGCGCAATCGGGATTGCTGAAGACGACGGTGGAGATCGGCGAAAGCCGCTTTGCGAGCGCGGACCTTGACCGGGCGATACAGGCACCGATCAAGGCCGAAGGCACGCTGACCGTCACCCCGGAGACGATCCGCTTCGACCCGCTCGGGATTGAGAGCGCCAGCATCGGCGGCACCATCAGCGGCATGCTCGACCGCGCCGATGGAACGCTGCAGGCGTCGTTGAAACTCTTCGCAGTCCCCGAGGTCCTGCCGCCGCCGATAGCCGGCAAGTTCGAAGGGACGATTGCCCTTTCCGGCAATCTCACGACTGAAGCCGACGGCCGCATCGAACTGAGCGGCCTTGAAGTAAAGTCGGAAACGCTCGACGCCTCCGGCTCAATCGCCCTTGCGGGCGAGACTTTGACCGCGGATCTCTCCGGCAAGCTGCCCGATCTCGCAAGGCTCATTGACGATGCCGAGGGGCCCGCCGCCTTCCATGCGGCCATTGAGGGTCCACTTGCCAAACCGAACATCAAGGCCGAGGTGACGTCGACCGGCGCCACGATCGGCGGCCGCACGCTCAGCGATCTCACGATCAACGCCGATGGGACGGTGGTATCCGGCGCTCCCCAAGCGAAGGTCACCGCCACCGGAACGCTCGACGGCCAACCGATCGACCTCCGCGCGGACTTGGTTGCCCAAAACGGCCGCACCTCCGTACCGACTATCGAAGGAACGGTCGGCGGCAACCGCCTGACCGGCAGGCTCGATCTCAGCTCCGGTTTCAGGCCGAGCGGCACGATCAACTTTGACCTGTCGGACCTCGGCCTCATCACGAGCATGCGTGGCCAGCAGGTCTCCGGCGACCTTTCCGGCACCGCGACGATAGCGACGGCCGACGGCACGACATCAGTCGCTATTAAGGCGCAGGGGACCCATGTCGGGCTCGGCGCAATCGCGGTCGCCGGGCCGCAGGTCGACATCCGCATTGCCGATATCGCCAGGCCGGCAATCATGAGCGGCCGGATCCAGGCGGAGAGCCTGGCGTTCGAGGAGAACCGCGTATCGAACCTCGGCATCACCCTCGATCAGCGGCAGGGTGCAACGGGCTTTTCGCTTGAAGGCCGCTATGACGGGGCACCGCTAACCGCATCGGGCGAGTTGACCCAGAATGCGGGTCGCACTGAAATCCGTCTCTCCGCCGTCTCCGCGGCACCGAGAGGCGTGCCGCTCGAACTTGCCGCCCCGACGATCGTAGCAATCGAAGAAGGCGCAGCTCGTCTCGACGGCCTCACGATCCGCGCCGCGACCGGCACCGTCAGCATTACCGGCACCGCCGGCAACAGCCTTGATCTCACGGCAAGGATCGATGCGCTGCCCGCCAGTCTGATCGATCGCTTCGCCCCGACGCTTGGGGCGCGCGGGACGATCTCGGGCAGCATCGACGTTAGCGGCGAGACGCAGGCGCCGGTTGTCGATTACGACCTCGCCTGGAGCGAGGCCTCCGTCGCATCGACGCGATCGATCGAGATCGCCGCGCGGGACCTGGATGCCAGGGGCAGGATCACCGTCGCCGAAGAGGCCATCCGCTTCGATCCGACGGCAATCGAGGGCACGGGCTTCCGCGGCAGCATGACCGGCACCCTCGACCGGACCAGCACGACAGCCCAGGCAAAATTCGAATTCACTGCCGAACCGCATGCGTTGCCGGCCAGGCTGGCGGCGCGACTCGACGCGCCAGTCACCGTTTCGGGCACGATCGAGACCGGCGGAGAGGCCACCAGGTTGAGCGCGCTCGAGCTCACGTCTGAAACAGTCACCGCTAGCGGTTCCGCCTCTATTGCCCAAGGCGCGCTGACGGCAGAGGTCGAGGGCACCTTGACGGACCTCGGCAAGCTGCTGGGCGATGCGGAGGGCCAGGCGTCCTTCAGCGCGGACATTTCCGGCCCACTCGACGCCCTGACCCTGAAAGGGGAAATGACCTCAAGCGGCGCCACGCTCGCCGGCCGCTCGCTGACGGATCTGATGATCACCGCCGATGCGACGCTGGAGCCGGGCAGCCCGCAGGCGAAACTCAGCGCGACCGGCGCCCTCGACGGACAGGCCATCGACATCCGGGCCGAAGTGCTTTCGAGGGACGGCCGCGCGTCCATCCCCACGCTCGAGGCGACGATCGGCGACAATAGGTTGACGGGCGCACTCGACCTTACACAGGATTTCAGGCCCGCAGGCACGATCAATTTCAATCTGCCCGACCTCGGCCTTATAGCCGCAATGGCCGGCCAGCAGGCCTCCGGCGACCTTTCAGGGTCGGCAATCGTCCGGACTGCAAATGGCACGACGTCTGTCTCGCTGAACGCCTCCGGCAGCGCCATCAGGCGCGGCGCACTGACGATTGCCAATCCGGTCGTGGACATCAACATCGCCGACGTCAGCGAACTGACGATCCGGGGCAGCGTCAGGGCGGAGAGCATCGCGCAAGGTCAAAACCGCGTGTCCGACGTCAACCTCACCTTCGACCAGCGGGCCGGTAGGACAGGCTTCGCAGCCGACGGACGATATGACGGCAGTCAGGTCGCCGCCGAGGGCGACCTGGCTAGAGCGGGCGACCGCACGGAAATTCGCCTCAACTCCTTCACGGCCGCGCCAAGAAACATCCCCCTGAGCCTTGCCAGGCCCGCTGTGATCACAATCGAGAATGGCGTCGTCCGCCTCACTGAACTGACCGTAAAGGCATCGGGTGGCACCATTGGCGTCACTGGCACTGCGGGCGAGATGCTGGACATTACGGCGAGGCTGAACGCGCTGCCTGCCGCCGTCATCAACACCTTCGCACCGACGCTCGACGCCGCAGGCGCGATCAACGGGACGGTCGAGGTCAAGGGAAGCGCGGGCGAGCCCGTCATCACCTATGATCTCAGATGGAGTGATGCCTCGGTCGCCAGCACGCGCGCCGCCGGTGTGGCGGCGCTCGACGTTTCGGCCACGGGCCGATACTCCGGCAATCGCGTCACGGTCCAGGCGACCGTGTCCGGAGCAGGCGGCCTGTCCTTCCGGGGCGGAGGCCATGTCGATCTCGGCGGCAGCATGCCGATCGAAATGCGATTTACAGGCGACGTTCCCTTCGCGCTGGTTGCCGGCGTCATGGCGGAGCAGGGTTTCACGCTCACCGGATCGGCCGATGTCAATCTTTCGCTCTCGGGATCGGCGAGGGCGCCGCGGATCACCGGCACCGTAACGACCAGCGGCAGCCGCCTGGTCGACGTCCGACGCAACCTCGCCCTCAACGACCTTGCCGCCAATGTCACGCTGGACGGGCAGCAGGCAACGATTTCGAATCTGTCGGCCAATCTCGCGACCGGCGGATCACTCCAGGCAAGCGGCACTGTCGGCATAACGCCGCGCTCCGGCTTTCCGGCGGACCTCAGGATCCGCCTGAACGATGCAACCTATATCGACGGCACGTTGTTCATGGCCGACTTGGCTGGCGATCTCACGCTCACGGGTCCGCTCGCCGCAACTCCGGTGCTCGGTGGCCAATTGACGATCCGCAGGGCGGCCATCTCGATCCCTGAGAAACTGCCGACCGCGCTCGCCGAGATCGATATCAAGCACAAGAACGCGCCGCGCCGGGTCCGGCAGATGACGAGGGATGTGCGCAGGGACACGACCCCGGATGCCGGCGTCAATGGCAACGGCATCATTGCCTTCGATCTCGCCGTCCGTTCGCCCGGCCAGTTCTTCGTTCGCGGACGCGGCATCGACGCCGAACTCGGGGGTGATCTCGCCATTCGCGGTACCGCCGCCCGGCCGATCGTCTCAGGCGGCTTCGACATGCGGCGCGGCCGCCTGGAAATTCTCGGCAAGCGTCTGACTTTCACGGAGGGAAATATCGGCTTCGGCGGCGACCTGATTCCGACGCTCGACCTCGACGCGACCTCGAGCGCCGGCTCGACGGTCATCACCGTCAACATCTCCGGCCCCGCAAACGATCCGGCGGTGACCTTCTCCTCCTCCCCGGCGCTGCCGCAGGACGAGATCCTGGCGCAGCTGATCTTCAACCGATCCTTGAACAACCTGTCGGCCTTCCAGGTTGCCCAGCTCGCCTCCGCCGCCAGCCAACTCGCCGGTGGCGGCTCGACCTCATTGCTTGACGGCCTGCGCAATCAGCTCGGCGTCGATGACCTCGACATCACTACCGACGAAAGCGGTGGCGCCCAGCTGCGCGCTGGCAAGTACCTCAACGACCGCACCTATATCGAACTGCAGCAAGGCGCAGATTCTGCCTCGAGCAAGGCGACCATCAATCTCGACATCGGCCGGGGCGTGAAGCTCAAAGGCGAGGCCACCGGCGACGGCTCGGCCGCCGGCGGCATCTTCTTTGAGCGAGAGTATTGAGCGAGGCATTTCCCGCGCTGCAGGGGTAAAAGATCCCCTCACCGGCCCCCCAAGGCGGAGGGGCTTTGGCGCTCGCTGCAATCTCCTGCCTACTTCCAGGCTCGCATGAGCTTGGGGCAGCAGTGGAGACGGCGCGGTAAACTCGTGGGGAAGGGGTTGGGGAGGGGCCCTTCGCGCAGCAGGGCATTCGGAAGCGGTGACGAGCAGGTCAAGCGGCATTCCGCTTGACGCTGAATGCGTCGACAATCTCGCCCTCGTCGATGGCGGTGAACAGCGCCCAGATATGACCGAACGGGTCGATCAGCGCCCCGACGCGGTCTCCGGTCGGTAGCGTCTCGGCCGCATTGCGCAGACTGGCACCGGCGCCGATCGCCCGTTCGAGCACGCGGTCCAAGTCATCGACGCTGAGCTCCAGAATTGCCGCGGTCGTGCCCAGCGCATGCGGCGAGCGCGGGCCGCCGAGCCGTGGCTCCGCATCCCGACGCGGGTTTGCGCCCGCCACCCTGAACACGGAATCGCCGATGCAGAGATCGGCGCTCGTCAGGATGCCGCCCCACTCATGACGGCGAAGGAGTTCGGCGCCGAAGACGTCACGATAAAAGCCGATCGCGTTTTCCTCGTCGCCATGCCTGACGAACAGCTTTATGCAGATCTGCCTTGCCGATGCGCCGCCATCGTATCTCGCCATGACATCCTCCATAGGCTCGCGCTCCCGGGCTATTAGACCCAAGATCGCAGATGTGGCCAGTTCCGATTTTTTGAAGTGGAAACGCGGCCATTGACCGCGCCTTCCCGATGCCACTTAAGTTAAGGGCGCCATTTTACCGCGAAACGAGAA
Source organism: Sinorhizobium sp. (assembly GCA_031178305.1). Taxonomy (GTDB): domain Bacteria; phylum Pseudomonadota; class Alphaproteobacteria; order Rhizobiales; family Rhizobiaceae; genus Sinorhizobium. Next base: position 10,225 of record JAPSJG010000021.1, on the reverse strand, counting down.
CATAGCAAGAACAAAATCAAGCTCAGAGCGCGCCGGCCATTTTGCTCGTCTTGAGCAGGATGTTCGTTTCCGTAACCGTGATGCCGTCGATGAGCCGGATCCGCCGCAAGGTCTCGTCGAAGCTGGCGAGATCGCGATCCTCGAGTTCGGCGATAAAGTCCCACCGGCCGTTGGTGCTGTGCAGCGCCCTTACCTGCGGTAAGCCACGCAATTGCTCCGCCACGCGATCGGCCATCTTGCCATGCACCTCGATCATAACGACGGCGCGCACGCCGGAGGCAGAAATTTCCGAGCCGGTCCGTATGGTGAACGCCGCTATCGTGCCGTTTGCCACCAACCGATCGATGCGGGCGGCAACCGTCGCACGCGAGACACCGGTCATTGCCGAGAGCGTAGAGACAGGCATTCGCGAATTCTGTCGGAGCGCGCTGATCAGCGTCTGGTCGAGATCGTCCATTCCCGCTCACTTTGCCATGCTGAGCTTATCAATCTGCGAAGTCTACCCTTCTGATCGGCAGTTTTCCATCTTTTTGTCGCCATTGCTTTTGGCGATAATCCCCGCGGCGTTACGGGAATTCGAACCACCAGAAGAGGCGGACATGAAAACCATCACATTGATCGGCGCACCTATCGAGGAAGGCTCCGGGCGCCGCGGCGCAGGCATGGGTCCGACGGCGCTGAGAATCGCGGGCATGGATACCGTGCTGGCCCAACTCGGCCACAGCGTCGAGGACGAGGGTGATATCCGGCCGCTGCCGGCCGGCGATCTCGCCGCCTACCCGCGTGCCAACAACCTGCAAATGGTTGCCGCTTTTGCCCGTGCACTCCACGACGCAGTGCGGGATGCGGCGCGCAAGGGCCATTTCCCCCTCGTCCTCGGCGGCGACCACGCCCTATCGATGGGCAGCGTTTCAGGCATGGCGGATTACGCCGACGAGATCGGCCGACCGCTCTTCGTGCTCTGGCTCGACGCCCATGCCGACTTCAATTCGCCGGCGACCTCGCCCTCCGGCAACATGCATGGCATGCCGGTCGCCTTCTTCTGCGGTGAAGCGGAGTTCGCGCCGATTCTCCCCAAGGACCGGGCGCTGGTCGCTCCTCAGCGGGTCTATCAAGTCGGCATCCGGTCGGTGGACGCACGCGAGCGCGAAGAGATCGCCGAGCACGGCGTCAATGTCTACGACATGCGGGCCGTCGACGAGATCGGCATGGCCCATATCATGAAGCAGATCCTGGAGGAGGTGCGAGCCGCCAACGGCCTCTTGCATGTGAGCCTCGACGTCGATTTCCTCGATCCGGAAATCGCGCCGGGCGTCGGCACCACCGTTCCGGGCGGCGCCACCTTGCGCGAGGCCCATCTCATCATGGAGATGCTTTGCGACAGCGACCTCGTCTCCTCTCTCGACGTCGTCGAACTCAACCCCTTCCTCGACGATCGCGGCAAGAGCGCCCGTATCCTGGTTGAACTGACGGCAAGCCTGTTCGGCCGCCGCATTCTCGACCGCCCGACCCGCAGCGCCTGAGAATACCCTGCTCACCGGCGGCCTTATGCGGGGCCGCCGATCCGCCTTCCGCGCTTCAGACCGGGACCTCGATCACGATGATTTTAGGTCGCGCGCTACTGCATGTCTCCTTAAATCGACCTCGATTTAAGGTCAAAGAGATGCAGCAATTCAAAGTGCTACAGCGACCTTTTGCGCGTCTGATAAGACGCGCGGCGCTGTAGATGCGTTTCGAGCGCTGGACAAAAGCAAGTCTTAACGAATCCAGGGCTAGAATGATCCCGAAGCGCAAAGCGGATGACCCGCGCATGATGCAGCTTGCGCCTCGCCGGATGTCATCGGCGGACCAAGGCTCCTGAGCGGACCAGCGCGCGGCGCGCATTCGAGGGAGCCTGACATATATGGCGGTTCCGCCCCAAGAGGGCGACGACAGGAAAGCTGGAAGGACCTTCGATGACAGGCACACTCAAAACGGCCGGTTTCGACGGCGAAACGCTCGAAATCATAGCGTTCCGCCTGCACGATCAGGAATTTTGCGTCAAGACGACAACGATCCGCGAGATCCGCGGCTGGGCACCGTCGACGCCCATTCCGCATTCGCCGCCGGAAGTGATCGGCGTCATGAACCTGCGCGGCACGGTGATCCCGATCATCGATCTCGCCCACAAGCTCGGCATGAAATCGACGGTCGCCAACGAGCGCAGTGCCATCGTCGTTGCCGAGGTCCACAACATGGTGATCGGCCTCGTCGTCGACCGTGTCTCCGACATCCTGACCGTCCAGGGCAGCCAGGTGCAGCCGGTGCCGGAAGTGACCGCCTCCTTCGACAAGAGCTTCGCGGAAGGCATCATCGCTAACGAGTCCGGCATGATCTGCTTCCTCAACCTCGCCCGCATGTTCAAGGAACGCGAGGTCGAAGACCTCGCCGCCTGAGGTTGAGGCTCACCTCAAACGGGACGGCCGCCTCCCGAGTGAGGCGGTCTTTTCGTTTCGCGCGACAGACCCAGTCGAAAGAAGTCCCCACCCCAACCCCTCCAGGGGGCTTACCTTGCTGCCCGCTCAGTTCATCTCTCGGCGGTTCCGCGAGTTCGAACGCCGCAATTGGGCGCTGGCTTGGCTAGGTGCAATCCCCTCCCCCTTGTGGGAAGGGGTTGTTTGGTTTTGCCGCATGTGTGCGACGCCAGGTGATTCCACCTGACTCCAAAATGCTCTGGCCGGCTACGCGGCCTCCGGACGGCGGATCTTTGTGGCCGCTTCGAGCACCAGCGGGTTCAATCCCTCGCCCCCCCTGTCGATATGCTCGAACAGCTTGCGGCGCATGCGGGGTTCCCAATATTTGTTGATGTGAGTGGCGACGCCCTGCGCCGCCTCGTTTGCCGGCTGGCTCTGGAAAAACGTGGCGATCTGGTTCGCCATGTAGATGAGCTTGGCGTTGGTGTTTTCAGTCGACATCGAGAACTCCGGTTTCCAGAATCAGAGCGGGACACGGGCGGAAAGCCGCGCGCTTCCATCCCGCTCTATGCGTTCGGCATGGGTGAAGATTTCGAATTCGTCGCCGCGCACGAGCGCGACCAGCGTCATGCCCGCCTCGTCCGCCGTGCGGATCGCAAGCGCCGTCGGGGCGGAAATGGCGATGATCACCGGACTGCCGGTGATCGCCGTCTTTTGGACCATCTCGACGGAAACGCGCGAGGTGACGACGACGGCGCCTTGAACGCCCTTGAAGCCGGCCCGGGCGGCCGCTCCCGTCAGTTTATCCAATGCATTATGCCGGCCGACATCCTCGCGAACGGCGATCAATCCGCTTCCCGGCACGTAGAATGCCGCGCCATGGACGGCGCGCGTCTCGCTGTGCAGGGGTTGCTTGCCGTCGAGGAGCGCGACGGCCTGGACCACGTCACCATCGGTGAGTCTTAGCGGCGAAGCCGAGACGTCCGGCGTGGAGCGCACGGCCTGCTCGATCGATTCGATGCCGCAGAGCCCGCAGCCGACCGGCCCCGCCATATGGCGGCGGCGCAAGCGGAGCGCCTCGTTCACCTCATCCTTGAGGGTGATCTGCAGATCGATGCCCTTCTCTTCGGCAAGGACGTCGATCGCCTCGATCTGGTGCGGCTCGGTGATGACGCCCTCGGTCAGGCTGAAGCCGATTGCAAAGTCCTCGAGATCGGCGGGCGTCGCCATCATCACCGCATGCGTGGAACCGCCATAGGTCAGCGCTACCGGCGTTTCCTCCGGCACCACGCGGGATTGACCGACGCGCGCGCCGGCACGCCGCGCGCTCTCGGGAACCTTCTGCGTCGTCCGGAAACGGGTCATGTCGGCCGCCCGGATACGGCCGGCTGGAGAGGAGGAAGATCGCTCGTTTGCCATCCCGCCTCCTATTCCGCCGCCTCCAGCTTGCCCGCAATGCGCCGCGACTGCCGGGCCTGCTCGTCATAATCGCGCTGCCAGTCAGTCGGGCCGTTCGAGGGCGAGACCTGCACCGCCGTGACCTTGTATTCCGGGCAGTTCGTCGCCCAGTCCGAGAAATCGGTGGTAATGACGTTGGCCTGCGTCGTCGGGTGATGGAAAGTGGTATAGACGACACCCGGCGCGACGCGATCGGTGATCAGCGCCCGAAGCGTCGTTTCGCCCGAGCGGCTGGCAAGCTTCACCCAATCGCCGTCGCGGATGCCGCGCTGTTCGGCATCGTGCGGGTGGATCTCCAGCCGGTCTTCGGGATGCCAGACGACGTTTTCCGTCCGCCGCGTCTGCGCGCCGACGTTGTAGTGGCTAAGGATGCGTCCGGTCGTCAAAAGCAGCGGGAAGCGCGGACCGGTCCTCTCGTCGGTCGCGACATACTCCGTGCGGATGAACTTGCCCTTGCCGCGCACGAAACCGTCGACATGCATGATCGGCGAACCGAGCGGCGCCTTTTCGTTGCAGGGCCACTGCACGGAGCCCATCTTGTCGAGATAGTCGTAGGAAACCATGGCGAAGGTCGGCGTGGTCGCTGCGATCTCGTCCATGATCTCGGACGGATGCCCATAGTTCCAGTCGAGCCCCATCGCCTGGGCGAGCTTCTGAGTCACTTCCCAGTCGGCATAGCCGTTCTTCGGCCGCATTACGCGGCGGACGCGGTTGATGCGCCGCTCGGCATTGGTGAAGGTGCCTTCCTTTTCGAGGAAGGTCGAGCCCGGAAGGAAGACATGGGCGTAGTTGGCCGTCTCGTTGAGGAAGAGATCCTGCACGACGACGCATTCCATTGCGGCAAGGCCGGCGGCCACGTGCTTGGTATCCGGGTCGGACTGCAGGATGTCCTCGCCCTGGATGTAGAGGCCCTTGAAGGTGCCGTCGACGGCAGCATCGAGCATGTTGGGGATTCGCAGGCCAGGCTCATTGTTGAGCGTCACGCCCCAAAGCTTCTCGAAGGTCTCGCGCGTAGCGTCGTCCGAGACATGCCGGTAGCCGGGCAGCTCGTGCGGGAAGGAGCCCATGTCGCAGGAGCCCTGCACGTTGTTCTGTCCGCGCAACGGATTGACGCCGACGCCGGGCCGGCCGATGTTGCCGGTGGCCATGGCAAGGTTGGCAATCGCCATGACGGTGGTCGAACCCTGGCTGTGCTCGGTGACGCCGAGGCCATAATAGATCGCGCCGTTGCCGCCGGTGGCATAGAGCCGCGCCGCGCCGCGGACCAGTTCCGGCGGAACGCCGGTATAGACTTCGGTCGCCTCCGGGCTGTGGTAGGGCTCGGCAACGAAAGCCGCCCAATCCTCAAATTCCGACCAGTCGCAGCGCTCGCGGATGAATGCCTCGTTGGCCAGTCCCTCGGTGACGATGACATGCGCCATCGCCATCAGGATGGCGACGTTCGTGCCGGGCTTCATCGGCAGGTGGTAGGCGGCTTCGACATGTGCCGAGCGGACGAGATCGATCCGGCGCGGATCAATGACGATCAGCTTCGCGCCCTGCCGCAGCCGCTTCTTCAGCCGCGATGCGAAGACCGGATGGCCGTCGGTCGGGTTGGCGCCGATGATGATGGCGACATCCGTATGCTCGACGCTGTCGAAATTCTGCGTGCCGGCCGAAGTACCGAAGGTCTGGTTGAGGCCGTAGCCGGTCGGCGAGTGGCAGACGCGGGCGCAGGTGTCGACATTGTTGTTGCCGAAGCCGGCGCGCACCAGCTTCTGCACCAGATAGGTCTCCTCGTTGGTGCAGCGTGATGAGGTGATGCCGCCTACGGAATCCCGGCCATACTGGTACTGAATGCGGCGGAACTCGGAGGCGACGTGCGCGAAAGCCTCCTCCCAGGTGACTTCACGCCAGGGATCGGTGATCTTCTCACGGATCATCGGATTGAGGATGCGATCCTTGTGGTTCGAATAGCCATAGGCGAAGCGGCCTTTGACGCAGGAATGGCCGCGGTTCGCCTGACCATCCTTCCACGGCACCATCCGCACCAGTTCCTCGCCGCGCATTTCCGCCTTGAAGGAGCAGCCGACGCCGCAATAGGCGCAGGTGGTGACGACCGAGTGCTCCGGCTGACCGATCTCGATCACCGATTTTTCAGTAAGCGTCGCCGTCGGGCAGGCCTGCACGCAGGCGCCGCAGGAGACACATTCGGAGGAGACGAAATCCTCACTCATGCCGGCGGAGACGCGCGAATCGAAGCCGCGGCCGCTGATCGTCAGTGCGAAGGTGCCCTGCACCTCTTCACAGGCGCGCACGCAGCGCGAGCAGACGATGCATTTCGCCGGATCGAAGGTGAAATAGGGATTGGATTCGTCCTTGGGCGCCCATTGGCGGTTGATCTCGCCATTGTCGCGCGCCTTGACGTGATTGGCGCCGTCGTAGCCGTAGCGCACGTCGCGCAGGCCTACAGCCCCCGCCATGTCCTGAAGCTCGCAATCGCCATTAGCGGCGCAGGTGAGGCAGTCGAGCGGATGGTCCGAGATATAGAGCTCCATCACGCCGCGGCGGACATCTTTGAGCCGCTGCGTCTGGGTGGAGACGCTAATGCCCGATGCCACCGGGGTCGTGCAGGACGCCGGCATGCCGGCGCGGCCCTCGATCTCGACAAGGCAGAGCCGGCATGAGCCGAAGGCTTCCATCATATCGGAGGCACAGAGCTTCGGAACCTCAATGCCCGCTTCCATCGCCGCGCGCATGATCGAGGTACCCTCCGGCACGGTGATCTCGCGCCCGTCGATCGTCAGCGTCACCAGCTTTTCGGACGTGGAAGCAGGAGTGCCATAGTCGATTTCATGAATGAGGGACATTACCGGGCCTCCTGAGAAATTGCATTCAAGGGGGTGGATTTACTCCCCTCTGGCGCGAACGACGCCGATGACCGCCCCTCATCCGGCTGCCGCCACATTCTTCCCGCTTGCGGGGAAAAGGGAGATGCCACGCCCTCCCGGTGCCCTCTCCCCGCGCGCGGGGAGAGGGCTAGGGTGAGGGGCAAAACTCCGAATGCCAACATCGCCATCATTCCGCAGCCTCCGCCACCGGCGCCGGCTCGAAATCCTCCGGGAAATGCGTGATGGCGCTCATCACGGGATAGGGGGTGAAGCCGCCAAGCGCGCAGAGCGAACCGAATTTCATGGTATTGCAGAGATCGGCTAGCAGTTCCCGGTTCTTCTCCGGCGCGATGCCGGCCCTGATCTTGTCGGCGACCTCGACGCCGCGCGTCGAGCCGAGGCGGCAGGGCGTGCACTTGCCGCAGCTCTCGACCGCGCAGAATTCCATGGCGAAACGCGCCTGCTTCAGCATATCGACCGTGTCGTCGAAGACAACGATGCCGGCATGGCCGATGAGCCCGTCCCTGGCCGCAAACGCCTCGTAATCGAAGGGGGTGTCGAACAGCGCTCGCGGGAAATAGGCGCCGAGAGGCCCTCCGACCTGCACTGCCCTGACGGGCCGGCCGCTTGCCGTGCCGCCGCCGATCTCGTCGACTATCTCGCCGAGCGTCAGGCCGAAGGCGGTCTCGTAGAGGCCGCCATGTTTGGCGTTGCCGGCGATCTGGATCGGGATCGTGCCGCGCGAGCGCCCCATGCCGAAATCGCGGTAGAAGGCTGCACCCTGGTCTAGGATGATTGGCACCGAGGCAAGCGAGATGACGTTGTTGATGACGGTCGGACAGTCGAACAGGCCCTTGTGGGCCGGAAGCGGCGGCTTGGCGCGCACCAGCCCGCGCTTGCCTTCGAGACTGTTCAGGAGCGAGGTCTCCTCGCCGCAGACATAGGCGCCGGCGCCGGTCCGAACTTCCATGTCGAAGGCATGGGCGGAACCGAGCACCGAGCGGCCAAGCACGCCGGCGGCGCGGGCAACTTCAATCGCCACAGTCATCGCCGCGATCGCATGCGGATATTCGGAGCGAGTATAGATATAGCCCTTGGTCGCGCCCGTCGCGATGCCGGCAATCGCCATCCCTTCGATCAGAACGAAGGGATCGCCTTCCATGATCATCCGATCAGCGAAGGTGCCGCTATCGCCCTCGTCGGCATTGCAGACGATGTATTTCTGCGGCCCTTGCGCATCGAGCACCGTCCTCCATTTGATGCCGGTCGGGAAGCCGGCGCCGCCGCGCCCGCGCAAGCCGCTATCGGTCACCTCGGCGACGATTGCTGCGGGCTCCATGGCGACTGCCTTTTCGAGGCCGCGCAAACCGCCATGGACGCGGTAATCATCTAGCGACAGAGGATCGGTAACGCCGCAGCGTGCGAAAGTCAGCCGCGTCTGACGCTTGAGGAACGGAATTTCCTCAGTCTTCCCGAGACAGAGCGGGTGCGCGCCGCCGGCAAGCAACCCGGCATCGAGGAGGGACACAACATCCCGGGGCTTCACCGGCCCATAGGCGATGCGGCCGTCGGCCGTTTCAACTTCGATGAGCGGCTCCAGCCAATGCATGCCGCGCGAACCGTTGCGGACGATCGTCGCATCGACACCGCGACGAGCGAGTTCCTCGGCCATCGCCGTCGCCACTTTGCCAGCGCCAAGCGCAAGCGCTGCCGCATCCCGCGGAATATAGATCTTCACGGTCATCGGCGCGCCTCCGCCACCAACGTATCAAGTTCCGTCTCATCGAGCCGCGCATGCACCTCGCCGTCCAGCATGGCGGACGGCGAGCAGGAACAGAGCCCGAGACAGTAGACCGGCTCCAGCGTCACGGCGCCGTCGGGAGTGGTCTCGTGGAAATCGATGCCGAGCAGGGCCTTGGCGCGTTCGGCCAACCGGTCTCCGCCCATCGACTGACAGGCTTCGGCCCGACAGAGCTTCAGCACATGGCGTCCGGCCGGGTGCTCGCGGAAATCATGATAGAAGGTGACGACACCGTAGACCTCGGCGCGTGAGAGATTGAGTTCGCGCGCAATCACCGGCAGGGATTCCTGCGGCACATAGCCGAATTCGTCCTGGACTGCATGCAAGATCGGAAGCAGCGAGCCTTCCAGACCCTTCAGTTCGCCGACGATCGCCAGCGTTTGCTCGGCCACGTCCACGCGCGGCAGCTGAATATTCACGCGAAGAGCCCTCCCGGCTCGCGGTGCGCCGCAGCGCGGGCCTTATGCCCGTCCGTCGCCGCACCAATGTTCTCGAACACGTATCAAGCAGAGGTCGGAGCCTCGTCGGCCCCTGCACGTTACGCAAGCTTCGCGCTTATGGCCACAACGGTCAATAATGCTGTTCCGTTGAACGATAGAAAAAATCTATTGAGCTGCATTGCGCTCGCCGAGGATACGCGCCTCATGCAGCAGCGCCGATACCAAGGGAGTGAACGGTTCCCGATAGGTGGCGACCAGGCCGACCGTGTGATGGACGTCCGGATCGACGATCGGAATCATCCGGATATCCTCGTGAAAGCCAAATGATTTCGCGACATTATAGGGCATGATGCTCGCCCAGCGGCCGGTGCGGACATGGGAGAAGAGCACGATCATCGAATTCGATTCGAGCGTCGGGCTGGGGGCCGCTCCCGCCTCTGCGAAATGCTGATTGATGATACGCCGGTTTTGCATGTCGGCGGTCAATAGACAAAGCCGAATGTTGCTAACCTCTTTCCATCTCACGCTTTCGCGATCAGAAAGCGGCGTTCCGGCGGCCGTGACGAGATGATATTGCTCCACCTGCAGCGGCACGCTCGTGACCCGGCCGAGCGGCTCGTTCTCGAGATAGGTCAGTCCCGCGTCGATCTCGAGATTTTCCAGGAGCGCCAGGATCTGGAGCGAGGTCGTCGACAGCACCGAGAAGGTGACGTCGGGATGCTTCTCCTGAAACGGCGCGGTGATCATCGGCACCATTGCAAGCGTCGTCGGGATCGCGGCAAGCCGAATATGGCCGGACAGGCCCTTGCGAGCCGCGCGCATTTCCTCGCGCATGGTGCGTGTATCCCCGACGATCCGCCGCGCCCATTCGAGCACGCGCTGCCCCTCCGGCGTCAGCCCCTGGAAGCGCGAGCCGCGATTGACGAGCATCACGCCGAGCTGGTCCTCCAGCTGGCGGATGGCGGCCGACAAAGTCGGCTGCGTTATGCCGCACTCCTCCGCCGCCCGGCCGAAATGCCGTTCGCGGGCGAGCGCGAGAAAGAATTCCAGCTTGTCGATCATGCCTCAGCCCTTCAGGACGAATTGGTGTCGCTCCTCACCCTGACCCTTTCACCGCCGCAAGAGAGGACCAGGAGCGTGCCGCTTGTCCCTTCTCCCCGCCCGCGGGAAGAAGGTGCCGGCAGGCGGATGAGGGCAGAAAAG
>JAPSJG010000324.1 GCA_031178305.1 Sinorhizobium sp. | reverse complement strand
ATCGAGCCGCGTCGGGGCCTCGCCTTGCCGGGTGAACCGTTTCATCCATATCCGATCGGCGGCGAGGATGTGGTTGAGCGTCCTGTGCAAAGAGCCGAAGAAGGCGCCCTTGTCTTGCCGGTATTGCGCATCGGAAAGCTCCGCGGCGGCGGCATAGACCAGGCGATTGGCCCAGCGATTGTAGTCGGCGAACATTCGGTAGTGGTCGAGCATCGGCTTTGTCCTTCTGTGTCGGGAGGCCAGCTTATAACGTTGGTATTACAGCGGTTCGGTATTCCCGTGTGGAATGCCATTCATGAAATTTACTGATTTGATCCTCTGGCCCAGCTGCCGTCTTATACCGCCCGTATTCACTCATCTGGAGGTGGTATGACCCGCAAACTCTATGCTCTCTGCGGCGCCGATCGCACGCGCCCCTTTTCGCCGCATGTGTGGAAAACCAAGCTTGCGCTCGCCCACAAGGGGCTCGGCTTCGATGTGGCGCCCGTCGGCTTCACCGAGATCCCCCGGCTGGAACAGGGGGCAACGAAGATCGTGCCGCTGCTGCGTGACGGCGATACGCTCGTCAGCGACAGTTTCAACATCGCCCTTTATCTCGAAGGGGCCTACCCTGAGCGGCCGACGCTGTTCGGCGGCGAGGGCGGCAGGGCGACCGCGCGTTTCGTCGAGGGCTGGTCGCAGATGACGCTGCACCCGGCGATCGGGCGCATTGCAATCATGGATATTCATGACCGGCTCGAGCCGGCCGACCAGGCCTATTTCCGGCAAAGCCGCGAAGAGCGCTTCGGGAAAACGCTCGAGGCGGTCGCGGAGGCGGGTCAGGCGGATCTCGAAAGCTTCTCGGCGAAGCTCGATCCGCTCCGGCATACGCTGAAGTTTCAGCCTTTTCTCGGCGGCGCCGGTCCACTCTTCGCCGATTACATCGTCTTCGGCGCGCTTCAATGGGCGAGGATCGTCTCGCGCCATCGCCTGCTTGCCGCCGGCGACGTGGTTTCAGATTGGTTCGAGCGCTGCCTCGACCTTCACGAAGGGCTTGGCCGCTCCGTGACAGCGGCGTGAAACCTCCTCGGCAGCGGCGAATCATCGCCGCGCCCCCTTGTTTTGCGCGGCATTGGCGGCTAAGGGAACCGCCACTTTCTCAAGAAGCGAGGGATTTGAGCCAATGGCGATTGAACGTACCTTTTCGATGATCAAGCCGGATGCGACGAAGCGCAACCTGACCGGCGCCATCACCAAGATGCTCGAGGACGCAGGCCTGCGCGTCGTCGCTTCGAAGCGCGTCTGGATGAGCCGCCGCGAGGCTGAAGGCTTCTACGCCGTTCACAAGGAACGTCCGTTCTTCGGCGAACTGGTCGAGTTCATGTCCTCCGGCCCCACGGTCGTCCAGGTTCTCGAAGGCGAAAACGCGATTGCCAAGAACCGCGAGATCATGGGCGCAACCAACCCGGCCAATGCCGAGGAAGGCACGATCCGCAAGATCTTCGCCCTTTCGATCGGTGAAAACTCGGTTCACGGCTCCGACGGCTCGGAAACCGCAGCCGAAGAAATCGCCTACTGGTTCGCCGGCACCGAGATCGTCGGTTGAATCACAATCTTCGCCTCAGCCTTCAAGGGCCTGAAGCGACTCTCTGAAACCGGGGCGGAGACGCCCCGTTTTTATGCGGGACAGGCGGCCGTATCGAAATTCGTCGGCGCCAGACCGTTCCTGAAGACTTCCGGGTTCTTGTCGTAGGCCGGGCCCACGACCAACGGCCTTGCGGGCATAACGCTCTGATCGACGTCGGAGGTCACCGTCGTTTCCAGTTTCTGCAGCGTCGCCCCGTCCGGTCCCTTCACCTCGATCGTCACGGCATAGGGCCTCTCCTTCTTGACGCAGGTGATGTCGGGGCTCTCCAGCACCACCTTGTCGAGCTTCGGGAAGAGCTTGCGCGTGAGTGTCAGCGGTTCTCCGCCCGCCGGGTTTTCGAATGTTGCCACGACAACGCTGCCGTCCGGCACCGGCTCCATCTTGTTGAGCGTGATCGTGTAGGTGGCATAGGCCAGCCGGTAGTTGAACACGAACATCTTGCCGGTGAGCTTTAACGGATCCGGCCCGGTCTCGCGCTGGCAAGCGGTCAGTGTCGCCGCAAGTGCTGCGCATAAAATGATCTTCTTCACGGCTGGGCTCCCTCCTTGTTGCGGCGATAGCGGCGTTTGGCTTTCGTGCGGTTGCCGCAGACCGCCATGTCGCACCAGGTCCTGCTCCTGTTGCGGCTGCGGTCGAGAAACAGCCATTCGCAATTCGGGCATATCTTCAGGCGGTCGGGCTCCGGATTGGCGACGAGGCTGAGCGCCGAATGCGCCGTGGCTGCGTCCAAGGTGAGGTCGCCGCCGCCATTTGCCACCCGCCGCAGAACAGCGGCGATCGCCTCCAGGAGATCGGCGAGCAGGTCCGGTCGGGCTGCATTCTTAACTTGTGTTCGAAAATGCCGGTCCGTTGCCTCCCGCAGCGCCAGCAGCGAGTTGCGGTTCTCCGGCAGTGGGGGAAGGAGCGGACCGAAGCGCTCTCTCTCGGCGCCGTAAAGGTTTGCGGCAGCCGCAAAGGAATCCATCGCCGCGACATCGGCGAAACGGTCGATCCGGCGCCCCGGATCAGAACGCAAGACAACCGAATTGGCGACATCCAGCGCCAAGGCGCCACCGGCAAATCTATGTGCGGTCCAAGTGAAGTTCATATCCACAACCTAACTGGTAAAATGCAGTTTACCAGTTATATTGGTTCTGTCACTGGTGAGTGGCGAGATTGCAGCTGAATGCGGATCGCAGCGCCTTGCGCTCGGCCCTGCGTCTCCCGATCGATTTGGATGTGTCATGGCCTATTTTCTTCAGCAGATCGCCAATGCCGCACCCGTGGCCGCACTCTATGCGGCGCTTGCTTTCGGCTACGCCATCGCCTTTGCCGTGACCCGAAGGGCCGATCTGACCTATGGCGCGCTCTTTGCCTTTGCCGGGCAGATTTTCGTGCTCTTTGCGGATTTCGGCTGGAACCGGCTGTGGCTCGTGCTCCCGGCCGCTCTTGCGGTCGGCGCACTCGCGGCGCTGACATTCGGGCTTGGCGCGGGTCTCGTTGCCGGCCGTTATGTCATGCGGCCGCTGGCATTTTCATCCGCCAATGCCGTGGTCGTTGCTTCGCTCGGCAGCCTCATCGTGCTCATGGAAACCGCGCGCCTCGCCTCCGAGACGAGGAGCCTTTGGCTGCCGCCTTTCCTGAATGACGTCATCGTGTTCTGGCCGAACCCAAGCTTTCCCGTCGCCCTGACCGTCATCCAGCTCATGAACACGGGGCTGTTCGCCGGTCTCGTTGCCGGCGGGTACTGGCTGCTCACCCATACCTATGTCGGGCGTTATTGGCGTGCCGTGGCCGAGGACCGCGAGGCGGCGGCGCTTTGCGGCGTCGATCCGACGACCGTTTATATCGCCGCCTACGGCGTGGCATCGCTGGTTGCGACCGTCTGCGGGATCCTTGCCGCTTCCTATTACGGCAATATGGATTTCGGCATGGGCCTGAGCTTCGGCGTCAAGGTCCTGTTCATCGCGGCGATCGGCGGCCAGACGACGCCGCTGCTCGCCGCAATCGGTGCGGCGGGCGTCGGTTTCCTGGAAACCTTGTGGAGCGCCTATGGCCCGATTCTCTGGCGGGATTTCGCGATCTTCAGCTTTCTCGTGGTCGTGCTCGTTGTGACGAGGCGGGAGAAGATCGTCCCGTAGCAAGCGCCTGCATCAGATGTAGCCCGTGCGATTTCCGCAACGATGCAAATCAGGTCGGATCTCGCCCTAGCTAGACATCGTCCGACTCACGCAATTAGTGTGGGGGCATTGGCCGGCGGGTGAGACGCGCTCACCCGAAATGGGTTCACCTCTCGCGCGACCAGCGGTCGCGAGCCGCATCGTCGGCATCCTTGGCGCTCAACCATTCGCCGACGCTGCCGTCGGCGTGATGCTCCTTCTTCCAGAACGGGGCCGAGGTCTTCAGGAAGTCCATGACGAAGTTCGCGCCATCGAACGCCGCCTGCCGATGCGGGGAGGCGGCAATCACCAAGACGATGTTCTCGCCGGGTGCGATGCGGCCGAAGCGGTGGATGGCGGTCGCCGCCTGCAGGCCGAAGCGGGTCACCGCCTCGCGGCAGATGCGGCTGATCTCGGTCTCCGCCATGCCCGGATAGTGTTCGAGTTCGAGCGCGGCGAGCGCGCCCGCCTCATCACGGCAAAGCCCGGAAAAGGTGACCACGGCGCCAATATCCGATCGGCCGTGGCAGAGTGCGGCAACCTCGGCTGCAAGGTCGAAGTCCTCGCGCTGGACGCGCACGGTGACGGAAGCGGTCATCGGTTCAGCCGCCAGTCATCGGCGGGAAGAGGGCGATCTCGCGGGCGCCGGCGATCGGCTCGCCGTGCCCCACATGCTCCTGGTTGATCGCCGCGCGGATGACGCTCTCATGTTCGAGCGCCGACTCGTATTCTTCGCCGAGCGTCTTCAAATGCGCCAGGAGATCGGCAATCGTGACGACGTCCGCCGGCAGATCCAGCGCTTCCTCACCCTTGCCGATGCGTTCGCGCACCCAGGAAAAATAGACGAGATTGACCGTGCTCATTCGTTGACCACATGTTTGAGCCCGGCGCGGAAATAATCATAGCCGGTATAGAGCGTGATTGCGG
>JAPSJG010000323.1 GCA_031178305.1 Sinorhizobium sp. | reverse complement strand
CCTCGTCGACCATGTGGCTTGCTTCCGTCGCCCGCTCGGTCGAGCTCTTCACCGCGACGGTGATCTCCTCGAGCGCCGAGGAGGTCTCTTCCAGCGAGGCCGCCTGCTGTTCGGTACGCTTGGACAGGTCGCCGGAAGCGGTGCGCATCTCGCCGGCGCCGCCATTGATCGTGTCGATCGCCGCGCGCACCTCGCCGAGCACCGAGCGCAGATTCGCCATGGTCTGGTTGACATTCGACTGAAGCTCGCCGAAGGCGCCCTGGAACTCGCCGCGCATGGTCTCGGTGAGGTCGCCCTCGGCCAGCGCCGAGATCACCCGGCGGGTTTCGGCGACGCCGCGGTCGACCGAGGTCACCAGCTCGTTCACCTGGGCGGCGAAGCGGTTGAGGTCGGCATTGTCGTAGTCCTTGCTGATGCGGCGGCTGAAGTCGCCGGCGACCGCGGCCGAGACGACCTCGCCGATGCTCGACTGCAGGTCGGCGCTCTTCGCCTGCAGCGCCGCTTCCTGGGCATTCAGCTCGCGCACCTTGATGCCGTTCTGCTTGAACACCTCGACGGCGCGGGCCATCTCGCCGATTTCGTCTCGACGGTGGGTGAAGGGCACGTCCGCCTCCAGATTTCCATCGGCAAGTACCTTCATGCTGCCTGTCAGCCTGCCGATCGGGTGTGCCACCGACCGCGCCCCGAAGATGGCGGATCCGATCAGCAGCAGCATCATGAGCAATGACATAACGTTATTTACGACGCTGGCAGTCTTTTGGATTTCTCGGCGCTCTTCGACTGCCGCTGCGGTGCGATCTTTGGCGACTTTAACTCCCTCGTCCAACGTCTTTGCCATTGCTTCGGCCGTTGTGTTAAGCGAGGAGCGAAGTTCCTGTTCCTTCCCTTTAATGGTGGCATCGGCCGCCGAAGCTGGGTTGAATTTGGCTTCCATGACCTTTGCCAGTTCTTGCGCCGTATCAAGATACGCGTCGGCATGATTCTTGATCGCCTGCACCCGATCCGTATTGACCTGGATGGTCAGTTCCGCCAGTGCGTCGTCGAGATACTTCTGCACCGAAGTGTAGCGCTCCTGCAGATAGGTCTTCGCGGCGGCTACCTCCGCTACCGTCTCGGCCAAGCGCATGTCGCGGGTGCCGATCTGCATCCCCCGCACGGAGGCCTTCGCTTCCACTAGGCTGCGGGAAATGTCCGCTTGGATGCGTCCACGCGTGACCGCATTATTGACTTCCTGCTCCAGGGACCAGCTCGCAATGGTGATGACGACCATCGCGACGACGCCGGCTCCGGACATAAGCGCGAGCTTGGTGCTAATGCGTGAGAAAATGCTTGAGAGCATTACAACCGTCCTTCTGATCGCTGCGGAAGGTCGTCATGTCTTCTGCGAAGCGAGTTGGGAAAGAGGGCCGTTCGAGTCATTCGCCCGGCGGGGTCGTGTATAAAAGCAATGCCGCGGCCCGGCGCTGCAACCGGCAGTGGGACATTTTCGACCTGCGGTATGTGTATGGCTGGAATGGTTACTAAATTGCTCTTTTGTGTTGTAGCGTCTCGCTGAATTTCTCGGAAAATGGATAGCGAACGCGCATTCGGGACAACCCGAACGTTTAATTGGTTGCAAGTGCGAGTGCCCATAAAGTGAGCAGTGGCGCGGAGAGGCGCTAATTTTTCAGCAGTAATTTGCTCTGCCGCCTTCACTGGATGTGCGCTCGTACTGCGGCCGTGCCGAGCTGTTTCAGCTGCGCGTAGGTCGCGGTAGGCCTCTGAATTGCTGAATGTTTCTGTCGTGGGGTCGATTTCGATTTGAATAATCGTACCCGTGCCCTTCGCCTTGGCACGCCCCTTGCTTCCGTTACGCCGAGCACGAGCAGATTTCGCCGGTGGCGTCCAAGGACGGGCGTCAGGAGCAGAGTGGCTGGCGAGGACAAGCGCCGATAGGCGCAGATCCCTGTTCGACGCGTTTCGAGCATCAACGAGTGAGTGGCGCTCATGCGACGCGCCGGGAGAAGCTATGTCCGCTCTGCACCAGACACATAATATCTCTCAGAACGAACAGGCACGTGCCCTGTGGATATCGACGGTCGCCTTCACCATCTGTTTCGCGGTATGGACGATCTTTTCCATCATTGGCGTGCGCATCAAGGATGAGCTCGGCCTTGGCGAGGCTGAATTCGGGCTGCTGATCGGCATGCCGATCCTTACCGGCTCCATGGTGCGGATCGTCCTCGGCATATGGACCAGCCGCTTCGGCGGCCGCCTCGTCTATACCGCCACCATGGCCGCGGCGGCGCTGGCGACGTTTCTGCTCGCCCATGCAACGACCTATCCGCAGATGCTTCTTGCCGGCCTTGGAGTTGGACTGGCTGGCGGTTCCTTTGCCGTCGGCGTCGCCTATGTTTCGCCCTTCTTTCCTCCTGAAAAGCAGGGCACAGCGCTCGGCATCTTCGGTGCCGGCAATGTCGGCGCGGCGGTGACCAAGTTCCTGGCGCCGCTCCTGCTCGTTCCTTTCGGCTGGCAGGTGGTCGCCGAGGTCTGGGCTGCCGCCCTCTTGCTGACTGCCGCCGTCTTCTGGTTCACGACCGAGGACGATCCGCAATTCCGGGTCCGCCGCAACCAGCGCGCGCCGCGCAAGAGCTTGGCAGCAGAATTCGAGCCGCTCAGAAACGTCCAGGTCTGGCGCTTCGCGCTCTATTACTTCTTTGCCTTCGGTGGCTTCGTTGCCCTTGCACTATGGCTGCCGCGCTACCTCGTCGGCGTCTACGATTTCCGCCTCGAGACGGCGGGCATGATCGCCGCCGCCTATTCGATCCCCGGCAGCGTCTTCCGCGCTTATGGTGGCGCTCTGTCCGACCGGATCGGTGCCCGCAAGATCATGTATGCGATGTTTGCCGTATCTGCCGTCGCGACGCTCATCCTTTCCGTGCCGGCGGGACAGGTTGATGGCGCTATCCCGATCGCCGTCACGCCGGCTCTCTTCGTCGTTACGATCTTCGTGCTCGGCTTCGTCATGAGCCTCGGCAAGGCGGCGGTCTACAAGCATATTCCCGCCTATTATCCCAACCATGTCGGTGCCGTCGGCGGCGTCGTCGGCATGATGGGCGGCTTGGGCGGCTTCTGCCTTCCGATCGCCTTCGGTTTCTTGAAGGATGTGACCGGCCTCTGGTCGAGCTGCTTCATGCTTCTCTTTGCGATCGTCGCCGTCTCGCTCGTCTGGATGAACGCCTCGATCCGGCAGTTCAAACGGCGTGCGGAGGCGATGCCGACCGGCGCCTATGCGCGATAGGCCGTATCGGATTCGCTGAAGCCTAGGGAGGCCGCGCTCGCGGCATGCCGCCGCGACCGTACCTTCTCTTTTTCCGCAGAGGAGACGCAGTTGTGGGCAGCTTTGGCGCGGGCCGGGTGGAAATATCCGCTTCCGCCGCTCGAAGGAGTAGGTTCGTTTCCCCGGCAGGGAGTTGCCAAACCCTTGCCTAACTTGCCCGGCCATGGTGGCCGGGCTTTTTCGTTCAAGAAAAGGCGGGGAAACTGATCGCGGTTCTGCACGGCGCACTAGCCTCCGGAAGTCGTCTGGACTACCGCGCGGGCGAGGCTCAGATTTTAACCTCGGGTTCCGAGCTCCTCACTCGCGAACGTCGTTCAAGGTCGGCAGGTTCAGCTCCCTGAGATCACTGTGAACTTTCTCGGCTGCATCGGAATCGAGGTCACGCCTGAAGTTGACGAGGACTTCCTTGGCGGAATCATAGCGACGGAAGCGCTCGATCTCGGAGCGCGTGGCGTCCTGGAAGCGGTTTTGCCTCGTTTGGATCGTCGGCCTGGCTCGGCTTGGCCGCGAGTGCGGCCACCGGTCTCGGGGCGGTTCTGATCACGATGGCGTCAAAGGCCTTACTTGGCAAAGGCTGGCCATTTGGCGCAGTCCTGGCCCACCGCTTCTATTTGATCCTGCCGGTTTCGCTTTTTCTCTCGATTGCTTCGGGCACCGGCGGTGTCAAATGGAGCAGAGGTCTGGTTGTTACACTTGTGGTCGTGTCCATCCTCGTTGTGTTGGCGCCTCTCTATCTTCTGCAGGTCGGATAGGCAAATGCGATTCCTACACGGTGATGGTGACGATGTCCGCACTGCCTGTCCTGACCTTTGCCATAGAAGGTTTCTCGCCCCTCTATACGTGGTCCTGCCTGACGGCGATCGGGCTCGCGGTGGTCACGGTGTTTCTTGTCGTCGACCTGCTGGAGGAATTCTTAAATGTCAAAGGCTTTCTCGAAAAGGCAGGTTACGTCGTCCGCCCCTTCCCAATTAGGGCTTGCGCTCGACCGCCTGGCAAAGATTCGCGATATGGGTGGTCGAGGTCAGCTAGCGCCCGCCCACGTCCACGATGCTGGCGACGTTCGAGGCGGTCCTTATGGGACGCTGTCGCTCACGCAGAGACAATTCAATTTCCAGCAGTGGGGTGCTTCTGATCCGGCGGCGCGCGGGCACGTTCGGCCACCCACGGACGCTGAGCACTGAAAGCACAGGAATTCCCTTTTTGGCCAATCTTTGATTCATAGCTGCTTTGCGGAGGCGCCTAAATCGCCGATTTCTTGACGGGATGCTCCACGTCCTGCGCGTCGGCTGCCCCTTCGCGATCCGCTGCCCGGCTTACATTGCCGTCCGACGAGTCTTTGCAAGAAAGCCTCGCGCGAAACTCGGTCTTGGTGCCAGCT
>JAPSJG010000020.1 GCA_031178305.1 Sinorhizobium sp. | reverse complement strand
ATCCCGTATGGCCGGATGGCCGCGTCTGGCTCTATCTCGTCGGCGTCGGCATCACCGCCACGATTTCCGGCGTGCTCGCCGTCTATGCCTATCGCGCCGCGCCGGCCTCCGTCCTTGCACCGCTGCAATATTTAGAGATCGTCTCGGCGACGATCTTGGGCTGGCTCGTCTTCGGCGATCTGCCGGATGCGCTGAAATGGCTCGGCATCGCGATCATCATCGCCTCGGGGCTCTATATCATCTGGCGCGAACGCAAGCTGCAGAAGTCCGCGAGCGTCGCGCCGGTCTCGCCGGCGATGTGAGGGCGCGGCTTTGAACAGATAGAAAAGCAATCGGGAGGAGTTCGGATGAAGACGGGTGGACAATTGATCGTCGAGGCACTGGTCGCCAATGGCGTGAAGCGCGTTTCCTGCGTCCCGGGCGAAAGCTATCTGGCCGTGCTAGACGCGCTCTACGACACCGACATCGACGTCGTCGTCTGCCGCCAGGAGGGAGGCGCCGCGATGATGGCGGACGCCTGGGGTCGGCTGACGGGTGAGCCGGGCATCTGCATGGTGACCCGCGGTCCCGGCGCGACCAATGCGTCTGCCGGCCTCCACGTCGCCCGACAGGATTCGATCCCGCTGATCCTCTTCGTCGGCCAGGTGCAGCGCGATGCCCGAGAACGCGAAGCATTCCAGGAAATCGAGTATCGCCGCGCCTTCACCGAGGTTGCGAAATGGGTGGGCGAGATTGACGACCCTGCGCGCATCCCGGAATTCGTCACCCGAGCTTTTGCCGTGGCCACCTCCGGCCGCCCCGGCCCGGTGGTGCTGACCCTGCCGGAGGATATGCTCACTGAAAGCGCCGAAGCCCCCGCCGCGCGCCCCTACCAGCCGGTCGAAAGCCATCCGGGAGCGAGCCAGATCGCCCGCTTCGCGGCGCTTCTTGCCGAAGCAAAACGCCCGCTCGCCATACTCGGCGGCACGCGCTGGTCGGCCGAAAGCGTCGCCGAATTCCAGCGTTTCGCCGAGCGCTGGCATCTCCCGGTCGGCTGCTCCTTCCGCCGGCAGATGCTGTTCGACCACCTGCACCCGGTCTATGCCGGCGACGTCGGCATCGGCATCAATCCGGCACTCGCCACGGAGATAAAGGAAGCCGATCTTATCCTGCTGATCGGCGGCCGGTTCTCGGAAATGCCTTCCTCCGGCTACACGCTCGTCGACGTGCCCTATCCGAAGCAGACGCTCGTGCATGTGCATCCCGATCCTGGCGAGCTCGGCCGCGTCTACCGCCCGGATCTGGCGATTGCCGCCAGCCCTAGCGACTTCGTTGCGGCACTCGGCACGCTGAGCCCTGCCGCCGAGCCCGGTTGGTCCGCCCGCACAGCAGCGATGCATGCCGCCTATCTTCGGTGGTCGACGCCGCCGGAAACAGGCCCGGGCGTCGTGCATATGGGCCCGATCATGAACTGGATCGAAGCGAACACGGCCCCCGACACGATCTTCACCAATGGCGCCGGCAACTATGCGACCTGGCTGCACCGCTTCCATCGCTACCGCCGTTACCGCACGCAGGCGGCGCCCGCCTCCGGCACGATGGGCTACGGCCTGCCGGCGGCGGTGGCGGCCAAGCATCTCCATCCCGATCGCGAAGTCGTCTGCTTTGCCGGCGACGGCTGCTTCCTGATGCATGGACAGGAATTCGCAACCGCGATCCGGTACGAATTGCCGATCATCGTGCTTGTCATCAACAACGGCATTTACGGGACGATCCGCATGCATCAGGAGCGCGATTATCCCGGCCGCGTCAGCGCCACGGACCTCACCAATCCGGATTTTGCCGCACTTGCCCGCGCCTATGGCGGCCACGGGGAAATCGTGGAGCGAACGGAAGAATTCGCTGAGGCCTTCCTCCGGGCGCGCGCCAGCGGCAAGCCGGCGATCATCGAGATCAAGCTCGACCCGGAGGCGATCACCCCGACGCGCACGCTCAGCGAAATCCGCAACGGCTGAGAGAAGACAGACAACCCGACGCGAACCTAAGGCATCGGGCTTTTCCGCCCCATTGATCGCGTTCGACGAGGTGCGGTCCTGCCATGCAGAAACCTCCCGTGTCGCTGGCAAATGGATGAAGGTCCTTAGATCACGATGTTTTTAGGTCGGATCGAAAAAAACGGAAACGTGATCGATTCTGAGAAGTTAGCGCGGGATGCGGGCGGAAAACCGCGCACACTTTTCTTCATCCCGCGCTAGCCGCGGATATGCAGTGTCTGCTGATAAACGGCGGTAGAGCGCGCGCCGGAACGGCAATAACCGAGCATCGGGCGAGGGAATTCGTCGAGCGCGTCGACCATGCGGGTGACCGCCTCGGCGGTCACACCCATCGACCCGACCGGAATATGGGCGATCTCCAGCCCGAGTTCCTCGGCACGCGCGGCGATCGCATCGAAGGTCGGCTGGTCGGGCACTTCGAAATCCGGACGGTGGCAGACGATGGATTTGAATCCGAGCGCCTTGATCTCGTCGAGGTCTTCGACCGTGATCTGGCCCGAAACCGAATATTCATCGTTGATCTGGCGAATGTCCATGACGGCGGTTCCTCATGACTATTTTGCCTTGGTGTAGGCCGGGCACCGGGCGGCGTCAATTGTGAAGCAGCTTCAGCCGACGCGGAAAGCAAGGCGGTAGTCTCGAGACTTGCCCGGCTCCATGCAAACGAGTTCGCCGCTTGCGCAAAGCTCCGGCCGTTTGGCGAGCCGGTGTGAAGCCGGCTCGATGCTGATGACGTCGGCGCCGCCGCGCTGGCAGCGCCACATCTGCAGGAACGGCAGGGTATCGGCGCGGAAGCGGACGTGAAGAGTGCGGCCACCTAGCCCCGCCAGCGCGCAAAGCGCAACCTCCGCCCATCCATCCATGCTGGCAACAGCCGGTATGCAGAAATGCGCGCTCTCGCCCTCCCCGAATCGCCAGGCGCAGGAACCGCCCTCCACCGATCGGCCTTCGATCCGCGTGTCCGCTCCGAGCAGCCGGCCGGCGATATTGACGTGATACATCATCATCGGGGCGAAGCCTGTGGCACCGATATTGACGACACGGTCCTGAAGTGTCACGCCTTCGCCGTCCGGTTCGACCTGCCAGCAACGCTCTATCGCCGCCCTGCCGCCGCAGGCGAGATCGATTTCGGTGAGGGCGGTGCAACGGAGACCATCGCGAGACATTTCCTCGCGGCTGACCGGGGTCCCCGAAAGCGAACCATGCAACGGGTAGCATGCGTCGTCGCCGCGTCCTTCCACCGGCTCCGGGTGGCGAATGTGATCGGGACCGCAGGTGAAGAGAAACCCGGCAAGCGCCCGATCGATTCGCCGATCCCCGTCGGAAGGAATAGCATCACCCGGCGACAGGTCGACTCCGGCAACGACGAAGGCGGCGATATCGAGCGCCGAAGATCGGTCGAACAGGAGGCAGCCCTCCGTGCCGCCCGCGTCAGGGCTGGTCTTCATGCACATCTCCTCTGTAGCCCGCGGAATCGGGAACGATCAGAGGCAGGATAGCGCAGGTTCCCCCTCTTCGGTGAAGCTTCGAAGTGAACCAATCGGAATAAAAAACGTTACAAATTCAAGGAGGTCGAAGGAATCGCGGTGAACGCAAGCCGCCAGCGACTGTTGCAAGGCCGGGAAAGCCCGCATACTGCGATTTAAGGGATTGTTCATGATGATTTCACTTTTTTCACATTAACGTCGAAATCCCTATGTACCGCCGCAGAGCAGCCACCATGACGACAGGTTCTTACGTGACATCAGCGACCCGCACCGGCCTTTCGCTTTTCGCCGCAATCGGCCTTATCGCCGTAGCGCTTGTGCCCGCACGCGCGCAGGACGGTTACGGCGGCTACTGGGAAGAGCCGGACGTGCTGCTGGTGACGCCGGAAGGCGATATCCTCGACTATATGCCTGATGGCGGCGAAGTCCGCGCGATGCGCGACCGCCGCGGTCGTACGGTCCTGGTCGACCCCTGGGGCAACGTCGTCGCCACGGTGGTGCCGAATGACGGCTATGCCGTCCGCCGCCGCGGCTATGGCGCCGATGACTATTCCAACCGGCGCAACCCGGAATACGATTATTCCGAGCCGGGCGAATTTACTGGAACCGTTCCCGACTACCGTGACGCGACGCCTGCGCCGGTGGAACGCGAGGAGCTCCCGGACAGCCTGCCTTCGCTCGGCGACGAGCAGGCCGCCTACGATCCGCAATACGAAGATCCGCTGAGGCAGCCGATGCCGCCGGCAGCACCGGTGACGAACAAGTCGAAGGCGGAAATCACCGCGCTGCAGGTCTTCCTCGACCGCGAAGGTTTCTCGCCGGGCGTGATCGACGGAAAGATGGGCTCGAACGTCACCAAGGCGATCGAGGCCTGGCAGCAGGCGACCGGCGAGACGCTGGACCCGAACAATACCGAAGACATTCTCGAACGGCTGCGCTTCAACGGCGGCCTGCCGATCACCACGTACACCATCACTGCCGCGGATGCGGCCGGGCCCTATGTCGCATCCATTCCGGAAGACTATGCGCACAAGGCGATGCTTCCGCATCTTTCCTTCACGTCCACCGTCGAAATGCTCGGCGAGAAATTCCACATGGACGAGAACTATCTGCGGGAGCTCAATCCGGGTGTCGATTTTTCGATCCCCGGCACCACGATCAAGGTCATCAATCCGGGCTCGAACAAGAATGGCAAGGTGGCACGGATCGTTGCCGACAAGGGGCGCAAACAGATCTTGGCCTATGACGAGGCGGGCAAGCTCATTGCTGCCTATCCGGCGACGATCGGTTCCGCGGATACGCCCTCGCCGTCCGGCACCGTGACCGTCGAACGGATCGCCTTCAATCCAGGCTATACCTACAACCCGAAGATCAATTTCAAACAGGGCTCAAACGACAGGATCCTGGAATTGCAGCCGGGGCCGAACGGCCCGGTAGGCACGGTCTGGATTGCGCTTTCCAAGCCGACCTACGGCATTCACGGAACGCCGGACCCGTCGAAGATCGGCAAGACCCAGAGCCACGGCTGCATACGCCTCACCAACTGGGATGCGACCGAGCTCGGCAAGATGGTAAGCCCGGGCGTCACCGTCCAATTCCTCGACGAGCCCGGGGCGCCGATTTCGGCGGATGTTTTTAGTCCTTATCAATAATTCGCCTACTCCCGACTGAGGCGGAGGCGAATGGGACTTTCTCGCCCGGGTTTCGCCGCTTCGCCGGCATCGTCAGCCTTCATGACTTCATGAAACATTGTCATGAAAATCTTTGCCGCATTCGCTCTATCACAGGCGAAGAATCCCGGCTGACAAAGGAAATACCCCCGATGGCGACGGAGCGCGCTCTTCCCAATCTCTGGCATGCGACGGCACCGGCAGCCCCCGAATGCGGCCCGCTCACGGGCGCTTTGACGAGCGAGGTGGCGATCGTCGGCGGCGGGTTCACCGGCCTCTCGGCCGCCCTTCATCTCGCCGAGATGGGCGTGAAGGCCGTGGTGGTCGAAGCCCGCATGATCGGCCATGGCGGCTCGGGCCGCAATGTCGGCCTCGTCAATGCCGGCATGTGGGTGAAGCCGGACGATCTCGTCGCCACGCTCGGTCAGGCGGCCGGCGACCGCCTGCTGACGGAACTCGGCGACGGCCCGTCCTTGGTGTACGAGCTGGTCGAAAAACACGGTATGGCGTGTGAAGCGGTGCGTAAGGGCACGCTGCACATGGCCGTCGGCGCCGAGGGTTTGAAGGAACTCCGCGAACGCGAGGCTCAATGGAAAAGACGCGGTGCGCCGGTGGAAGTGCTTTCGGCCGAGAAGGCGCATGCGCTCTCCGGCGCGGAGGGCTTCACCGGCGCCCTTCTCGACCGAAGGGCCGGAACCATCCAGCCGCTCGCCTATGCGCGCGGGCTTGCCCGCGCCGCGCTTGCCGCCGGCGCCGGGATCTTCACCGAAACCCCACTCCTTGCCGCCGAGCGCAAGGGCGATCTTTGGCAACTCACGGCTGGCAAAGGCTCGCTCACGGCGCGGCACGTCATCGTCGCCACCAATGCGTACGGCGCGCTCGTCGATGGCGCTCCCTGGAGGGCGCAGACGCAGGAGCTGACCATGCTTCCCTATTTCCAGTTCGCGACGAGTCCCCTGCCCGACGCGGTCGCCCGCCGCATCCTGCCCGAACGCCAGGGCGCCTGGGACACGGGTCTGGTGATGACATCCTTCCGCATGGACCAACAGAACCGGCTGATCTTCGGATCTATCGGAAGACTGGACGCGATCGCCGAGGGGACCCATCGCGCCTTCGCGGCCCGGGCGGTGCGCAAGCTCTTCCCCTATATCGGCGATTTCCGCTTCGAATATTGGTGGGACGGACGCATCGGCATGACCACCAACAACCTGCCGGTAATGCACCTGCTTGCGCCGAACGTCGTTTCGGTGAGCGGCTATAATGGCCGCGGAATCGCGCCCGGGACGGTCTTCGGCCGCGCGCTTGCGCGTTATGTAGCGGGCGACACGACGGCAATCCCGCTCTCCGAAACACCGATCACGCCGGACCCCTGGCGGAACCTGAAGTCCGCCTTCTACCACGTCGGCGCCCAGGCCAAGCACTTGATCGATCGGCGGTTCTGATCGCGTTCGTTCGGGGGACCGCAACGGCCCCCCGTCCCGTTATCACCGCTCTTGTCACAGGGATGCGGGAGCGCGTGGCAAAGCTTCGCCCAAACCCAAAGGCGCCCCGGCAGGAAAGTCACGCCGCGCGCGGCAAAGCCGAGCGCAAGCGAGACATCAATGCGCGGCGTGGCGTTACAGGCAGCAAAGTTTGTATCTCGCTTGCTAGCGCAAAGGCGTTTTCGCGGGCCTTGTCGAGATTGCTGACCCGGGTTGCGTCCATCGTCTGCAGCGTCCCGCCGCATTCGAAGATTTCGCGATAGGCGGCGCGCTCGATGATCGGCGTGTCGAGGACCGAAACCCCGCGTGCAGCGAGCAGCGCCTTGATCGTTTGCAGCGCCCGGGTCGTTACCAGCGAATTCACTCGCGTCAGGACAACGGAATGCTTGATCCGAACTTTCGCTTTTTCCTGGATCTGACGGATGAGATCCAGGATCTGCACCGCGCCCCGCGCGTCCATGGCACAGCCCTGGACCGGGATCAGCACTTGGTCCGAAAGCCCGAGCGCAAGCGCGACGATCGCGTCCTTGGCGCCCGCAAGATCGATCACGATGAAGTCTACCTCGTCCTTGAGCTCGCGGATGTGACAGGGCAGGGAAGCCGGCGTGATGTGCGAAATCACTTCGAGATTGGGGATGTGGCCGGATATCTCCGACCAGCTGGTGATCCAGCGCTGCGGATCCGCGTCGAGAATCACCACGCGGTTGCCCTGCCGCGCAAGTTCCGTTGCCAGGATCAGGGCCGCCGTGGTCTTACCGGCGCCGCCCTTGGCGTTGGCCAATGTAATGACCGCCATCTTCTTCCACCTCATTCTCTCGATGCTCCGTCCCCCCCGCGCTTCGGGGCAGATTCGATTAACGGAACCTTTCAGAACATGGTTAACGAAATGGAAATTTTGGCTGGCAAAGATTAACCGTCGCGCCGCCTGTGCAGGCCTTTGCGCATGAGAAAGCCCGGAAACTCAGCGATTTCCGGGCTTTGAAAAATTAACGAGCGAGTTCAGATGCACTCGGCAAAGAGCTTCTTGGTCGCTTCGAGCGTCAGTTCCACCGGGTTGCCGCCAGCCGTCGGATCGACGATCGCCATCTCGGCCATTTCGCCTATGCGGTCGGTGCCAACGCCGAGGGCAGAGAGCTTGTCGGGAACGCCGAGTTCTTCGCGCAATTGCAGCACATAGTCGTAGAAGCCGTCGAAACCGCCGGAAACACCGAGATAGGAGGCGGCGCGCGCGATCTTCTCTTCGATCGCCGGGCGGTTGAAGCGCAGGACTGGCGGCATCACTACCGCATTGGTCATGCCGTGATGGGTGTTGTAGATCGCACCCACCGGATGGGAGAGCGAGTGGATCGCACCGAGGCCCTTCTGGAAGGCGACCGCCCCCATCGCCGCCGCGCTCATCATCTGGGCGCGGGCCTCGATATCGCTGCCATCCCTGTAGGCGCGCGGCAGGTATTCCTTGACGAGCCGCATGCCTTCGAGCGCGATGCCGGCCGACATCGGATGATAGAAGGGCGAGGAATAGGCTTCCAGGCAATGGGCGAAGGCATCCATGCCGGTGCCGGCCGTGATCACCTTCGGCATGCCGACCGTCAGTTCCGGATCGCAGATCGTCACCGCCGGCAGGAACTTCGGATGGAAGATCACCTTCTTCACATGGGTTTGCGAATTGGTGATGACGCTGGCGCGGCCGACCTCGGAGCCGGTGCCGGCCGTCGTCGGCACGGCGACGATCGGCGCGATGCCGTCGATATCGGCACGCGTCCACCAGTCGCCGATGTCCTCAAAGTCCCAGACCGGCCGCGTCTGGCCGACCATGAAGGCGACGCATTTGCCGAGATCGAGGCCGGAGCCGCCGCCGAAGGCAACCACACCGTCGTGGCCGCCATCCTTGAAGGCCTTGATGCCGGCCTGGAGATTGACGTCGTTGGGGTTCGGATCGACCTCGGCGAAGATCGCGCGGCCGAGACCGCCCGCATCGAGAATGTCGAGCGCGTTCTGCGTGATCGCCATCGGCGCGAGACCACGGTCGGTGACGAGCAGCGGCTTCTTCATGCCGACGGCCTTGCAATGCTCGGCAAGCTCCTTGATCCGGCCGGCACCGAATTTGATGGCGGTCGGGTAGCTCCAGTTGGCAGTGATCGTCATGCTGTGACTTTCTTCAGGTGATAGGATTTCGGACGGGTCAGATTGTGGAAGCCGATGACGGAGAGCGAACCGCCGCGGCCCGTCTCCTTGACGCCGGTCCAGCAGAGCGCCGGGTCGAGGTAGTCGGCGCGGTTCATGAATACGGTGCCGGTCTCGAGCTCGCGGCCGATCCCAGCGGCACGCTCGGCGTCCTTGGTCCAGAGCGAAACCGTCAGGCCGTACTGGCAATCATTCATCAGTTCGATCGCCTCGGCATCGTTCTTCACCTTCATGATGCCGACCGCCGGACCGAAGGTCTCTTCGCGCATGAACGCCATCGAGTGGTCGACGTCGACGAGAATCTGCGGCGCAAGATAGGCGCCGCCGTCATCCTGCAGGAACAGCTTCGGATCGACGAGCGCCTTCGCCCCCTTCGCCACCGCATCGGCGATCTGGCTGCGCACTGTCTCGGCGAAGCGCCTGTTGGCCATGGGACCGAGCGTCGTTTCCGGGTCGAGCGGGTTGCCGAGCTTGTAATTGGAAACCCAGGCAACCGACTTTTCGACGAAAGCGTCATAGAGCGATTCATGCACATAGATGCGCTCGATGCCGCAGCAGCATTGACCGGAATTATAGGTTGCGCCGTCCATCAGCGTGTCGACCGCGGCATCGAGATCGGCGTCCTCCATCACATAGCCCGGGTCCTTGCCGCCGAGTTCGAGACCGAGACCGGTGAACGTGCCGGCCGCCGCGCGCTCGATTGAGCGTCCGCCTTCGACCGAACCGGTGAAGTTGATGAAGTCGAAGCCCTTGGCGGCAATCAGCGCCGCCGTCGTCTCGTGGTCGAGGAAGAGATTCTGGAAGACGTCCGCCGGAACGCCGGCCTCGACGAAGGCGCGCACCAGCCGCTCGCCGACGAGGATCGTCTGGCTGGCATGCTTGATGATCACGGTATTGCCGGCCATGAGCGCCGGTGCGACCGTATTGATCGCCGTCATGTAGGGATAGTTCCAGGGCGCGATGACGAAGACGACGCCGTGCGGCTCGCGCTCGATACGCCGCTCGAAGCGCTTGCTCTCCTCGACGACGAGCGGCTTTAAGGCGTCCGCCGCAATCGAGGCGACATAATTGGAGCGCTCGTTGAAGCCTTTGAATTCACCGCCATAGCGCACCGGCCGGCCCATCTGCCAGGCAAGCTCAGGCACTACCTCGGCGGCCATCTCGTTGAGCCGCGCGACACCGGCAAGCACCAGCTTGACCCGCTCGTCGAGCGGACGCCTGGCCCAGGCCTTCTGCGCGAGCCGCGCTTTCGCCACTGCCTCTTTGGCCTGATCGAGCGGCATGGCCGGGCGCTCGGCATAGACCTCGCCATTGACCGGCGAAATACATCTGATCATCGTCATGATCGTTTTCCTGTTTTTTCCGTTTGATTTCCCGTCCGCAGGTATTCCCCTCCCCAACCCTTCCCCACAAGGGAGAGGGGCTACACTGCCGCGCCCTCTTCTCTGACCCGAAGCGTCGCCACTCGCGGAAAGGTTCGGGGTTGAAGCAAAACGGTGCCGCCGGAAGCCCCTCCCCCTTGTAAGGAGGGGTTGGGGAGGGGTAAATCCGGGGCTAAACTCACGCCCGTTCGAACCCGCGCGCGACTTCCCAATCGGTCACGCGCCGGTCGTATTCCTCCTGCTCCCACCGGGCCGCGCGGGTGTAATGGTCGATGACCTCCTCGCCGAAGGCGGCCCTGAGCATTGCCGATCCGGTCATCGCCTCGGTCGCGTCCCTCAGCGTATGCGGAATCTCGCGCACGTCCTTGCCGTGATAGGCATCCCCGACGAAGGGCGCTTCCAGTTCCAGCTTGTTCTCGATCCCCGAGATGCCGGCCGCGAGCAAGGCGGCGAAGGCGAGGTAGGGATTGAGATCGGAGCCCCCGACGCGGCACTCGATGCGGATGCCCTTGGTGCCGCCGCCGCAAAGGCGGTAGCCGGCCGTGCGGTTGTCCTTGCTCCAGATCGCCTTGGTCGGGGCGAAGGTGCCGGCCATGAAGCGCTTGTAGGAATTGATGTAGGGCGCCAGGAAATAGGTGATCTCGCTCGCATGGGCGAGGAGCCCGGCCACGTAGTGCCGCATCAGCTCGGACATGCCGTAGCGGCCGTCCTTGTCGAAGAACATCGGCGTTTCGCCGTCGGTGCTCCAGAGCGACTGGTGGATGTGCGAAGACGAGCCGGCGGCCGAATAGTTCCACTTGGCAAGGAAGGTGATCGCCTTGCCGCGCTGCCAGGCGATCTCCTTGCAGCCGTTCTTGATGATCGCGTGGCGGTCGGCCATCGTCAGCGCGTCGGCATAGCGGACGTTGATCTCCTCCTGGCCGGCGGAAGCCTCACCCTTGGAATTTTCGACCGGGATGCCGGCGCCCTGGAGACCGTTGCGGATCGCCCGCATAACATCCTCTTCCTTGGTCGTCTGGAAGATGTGGTAATCCTCGTTGTAGCCGCTGACGAGTTGCAGGTCGCGGTATCCGGACGCCCTCGCATCGTCATAGGACTGGTCGAAAAGGAAGAATTCGAGCTCGCTCGCCATGAAGGGCTTGAGGCCCATCGCCTCGAGGCGGGCAACCTGCTTCTTGAGGATGGCGCGCGGCGAGTGCGGCACTTCCTCATGGGTGTGATGGTCGAGAACGTCGCAAATGACGAGCGCCGTCCCCTCGAGCCAGGGAATGAGTCGGAGCGTCGAGAGGTCCGGCTTCATCGTGTAGTCGCCGTAGCCCTTCTCCCAACTCGTCGCCTTGTAGCCCTGAACCGTCTCCATCTCCAGGTCGGTTGCCAGCAGATAGTTGCAGCTATGCGTTTCCTTCCATGCGCTGTCGACGAAATATTGCGCGTGAAAACGCTTTCCCATCAGGCGGCCCTGCATGTCCACCTGGCAGGCGAGCACCGTGTCGATGCGACCCTCGGCCACGTCTTTCTTCAAATCATCGAATGTGTAGTTCGCGCTCATGGAGAAGTCCTGGTTCCGGTCCGTTGCCGGTTTGCGTTAGCCGGTCGTCACCCGGGACTGCACGCAGTCCCGGGTGCGAATATGCAGTTGCTGATCAGCCGTAGCGGTAGGGCGGTCCCGCCTTCTCCATCACTTCGCGATACTTCTTGAGGATCCCGACCACCTTGGCCGCGCGCGGGCTGGTCGCGGCGATCTCGTCCCAGAATTTCAGCGCTTCCTCTTCCACCGTTTTCCACTCCTCATCGGGAATGGTAGTCAGTTCGAGCTTGGTGCCCTCGGCGCGCAACTTCGCCTCGCCACCCCAATACCAGTGCTGGCGATAGTAGTGCGAGGAATCGATGCAGAGTCGGAACAGCGTCTTGAGATGCTCGGGCACTTCGTTCCAACGAGCCGTGTTCGCGAAGAACGAGCCGCACCAGGCACCGGAAATATTGTTGGTCAGGAAGTACTTGGTCACGTCCGCCCAACCGACCGTGTAGTCCTCGGTGATGCCCGACCAGGCGAGGCCGTCGAGTTCGCCGGTCTGCATGGCAACCTGGACGTCCTCCCACGGCAACGTCACCGGCACCACGCCGAAACGCGTCAGGAATTTGCCGGCCGTCGGGAAGGTAAAGACGCGCAGGCCCTTCAGATCCTCGAGCGACTTGATCGGCTTGACGGTTGCGAAGTTGCACGGGTCCCAGGCGCCAGCCGAAAGCCAGGTGACGCCTTCGACCTCGCCATAGGCCTCGGCCCAGATTTCGTTGAGGCCATATTGATGGAACAGCGTCGGCACGTCGAGGCTGTAGCGCGAGGCGAAGGGGAAGTAGCCGCCGAAGACCTTGATGTCCACCGGCGAGGCCATGGAATCGTCGTCGCTCTGGACGGCGTCGATCGTGCCTGCCTGCATGGCGCGGAAGAGTTCGCCCGTCGGCACCAGCTGGTCAGCGGTGTAGAGGTCGATCTGCATCTCGCCATTGGCCGCCTTGTTGAAGGCGTCGATCGCCGGCTTGATGACGTGCTCGGCAAGCGCCGGGCCCGCATAGGTCTGCAGGCGCCAGGTGATCTTCGATTGCGCACGTACGGCCGGCGCCGCAAGCGCGGTGGTCCCGGCGGCGGCAGCGAGCCCCGCCTTCTTGAGAAAATCGCGTCTGTTGGTCATCTTTCTGTTTCCCTCTTTCTTTCTTCGTTCAATTGCACTTCTTCTGTTTGTTGGCCTCTCCGTGATTGGGAAGGGCATCGTTTCTTTGCGGCGCAGAGGCGCCGGCTCCCGTCAGCCCTTGACATAGACGTTCTGCGGCAGCCAGAGCGCGATCTCCGGAAATGCCGTCACGATCGCCAGTCCCACGATCATCACCGCCACGAAGGGGAACACCGATTTGTAGATGTCCATCAGTGTGATCTCCGGTGGCGCCATCGCCCGCATCAGGAACAGGTTGTAGCCGAAGGGCGGGGTCATGTAGGCGATCTGGCAGGTGATCGTGTAGAGCACGCCGTACCAGATGAGATCGAAGCCGAGGCTGCCGACGAGCGGAATATAGAGCGGCGCAACGATGACGAGCATCGCCGTGTCGTCGAGGAAGGTGCCCATGATCAGATAGGAAATCTGCATCAGGATCAGCACCTCCCAGGGACCGAGGCCCCATTTCTCAAGGAACAGGTACTCGATTGCTTTGACGGCTCCGAGACCGTCGAAAACGGCGCCGAAGCAGAGCGCTGCGAGGATGATCCACATGAACATGCAGGAGATCCCGAGCGTCTGCTCGATCGTCCTGTCGAACACGCTCCATGTCAGCCGTCCCTTCACCCAGGCAGCCGCGAGCGCGGATATGGCGCCGACGGCCGAGCTCTCGACGAGGCTGGTGACGCCCATGACGAAGAGGCCCATCATCAGGAAGAAGATCATGAACGGCAGGATGCCGGCTCTGAGCAACTTGAGCTTCTCGGCGAGCGGAATATTGCGCTCCTCTTTGGGCAGTGCCGGCCCCAGATGCGGCTGGATCTTGCAGCGGATGACGACGTAGAGCGAAAACAGCAAAGCCAACAACAGGCCAGGAAAGACGCCGGCGAGCCAGAGCTGACCGACCGGCTGGCGGGCGATCATGCCATAGAGCACCAGAACCACGCTCGGCGGCACCAGAATGCCGAGCGAACTGCCCGCCTGGATCACGCCCGAGACCATGGTCTTGTCATAGCCGCGCCTGAGTAGTTCGGGCAGCGCGATCGTCGCGCCGATCGCCATGCCGGCGACGCTGAGGCCGTTCATGGCGGAGATGATGACCATGAGTCCGATGGTTCCGAGCGCGAGCCCCCCGGGCAAGCCGCCCATCCAGATATGGAACATCTTGTAGAGGTCCTCGGCGATGCCGGATTCCGACAGCATGTAGCCCATGAAGATGAAGAGCGGCAGCGTCAGAAGCGGATACCACTTCATAAGCTTCATCGAGGCGGCGAAGGCCATTTCGAAGCCGCCATCGCCCCAGAGAAAAGCGGCTGCGACCACGCCGACAACGCCGATGGCTGCGAAAACGCGCTGGCCGGTCAGCATCGTCATCATCATCGACGAGAACATCATGAAGGCGATCATTTCGTAGCTCATGCGATCGGCCTCCCGACGGCATGGGCCAGGTCCTTGATGAAGATGGAGGTCGCCTGGAGGAAGGTGAGCAGCACCCCTATCGTCATGATGATCTTGATCGGTGCCATGTAGGGCGCCCAGGCCGAATAGCTGGTCTCGCCGTATTTCAACGCATAGGCGGTGCTGGAAACGCCGCCGTAAAGCAGGAACGCGAGATAGACGAGCAGCATGATGATGGTGACGGCGTCGACCATGGCGCGGGTACGCAGCGTCCAGCGGCCATAGAGCAGATCCATGCGGACATGGCTGTCGAGTTGCAGCGAATAGGCCCCGCCCAGGAGATAATAGGCAGCCATGACGAACTGCGCCATTTCAAGGGTCCAGAGCGACGGCAAGAGCCACGCCTTCGAGATCGATGAATAGAGCAGAATGCCCATCATCGCGAAGATCAGATACATAGTGGCCCTGCCGACGCGCCGATTGAACCCATCGACGACGCGGACATAAGTCTTCAGATATTCAGGCATGGCGGCGCCCCTGCCGGGCGCAGGCGTTGTGCGGTCGAGGAAATGCGCCTCCCCTTGCTGCAGATCCGAGCATTGGCTGTCTTTCTCCTGTTCAATAGATCACCGGTCATCACCGCGAGCGCTGCCGCTCCCCAGGGGCCTTTCATTGTGCGGATAAGGCGGCGACGCCCTTGGCGAGCAGCCCCTCCAGATAATCGGCCATGCCCCTCTGGCCGATCTCGTCGCGGATGAGATCGTTTCTGATCTCGATCATCACATTGGGCAGTCCATAACGCAGGCCGTATTCTATCAGACTATGCGTCACTCCGTCCGCAGGACCGTAGGGCTCATTGCGGCGGACATCATAAGCAATCTCCGCCGCTGCAATCGCCAGCATGCGGTCGGCAAGGCGGCTGTCGGCGTCGTGGAGAATGCCGAGCTCGACGGTGCGCGGCTTGCCGAAATAGACTGGCGTGAAGCTATGCATGGTGACGAGCACGGGCTGCCTGCCCACTGCCTTACGGCCGACGACGAACGTCGACACCGCCTCGTGAAAAGGCAGATAGATCTCGTCAATCCTCGCCTGGCGCTCGGCGGCCGACATCGCCCTGTTGCCGGGCACATCGTAGACCTCGCTGACGACAGGCATCGCCGCCTCGGATTCCGGTGGTCTGTTGCAATCGTAGGCGAGGCGCGAAAAGCGCTGGTGGATCAGCGCGCCGTCGAGTTTTTCGGCGAGAAGCTCGGCGACAGCGAGCGCGCCCGGGTCCCAGGCAATATGGCTCGCGAGCGCCTCTTCGGAGAGGCCGAGCGTTCCGAGGCGCTGCGGCAGGCGGTGCGAGGCATGCTCGCACAGGAAGAGGAAGTCGCTGTTTGCACTGGCGTTTGTTATGGCGACCGGATTGCCTTCGGCCTCAGTCAAAAGTCCCGTCACGACCGGCGCCCCCAAAAATGCACTGCCGCCCCTGTTGTGAAGAGAATTCTTCACCGAGGATGGGCTGTCAACCAAAATTTGAAACGATCTCTTCAAAAATGCGATTGACTCCGGTTGTGACAGCGAGCTTAATCGCTTCCAAGCTGGCGGAGATCGGCTGAGGGGCATAGCATTGAACGGTAATACGGCATCCATGACGGTGTCGGATGTGATCAACGCACATTTCGCGGCGCTGACGCGCGCCGAGAAGCGGTTGGCTGAGACACTTCTCGACAACTATCCCGTCTCCGGGCTCGGCTCGATCACCACGGTCGCCGAGAACGCCGGCGTCTCGACGCCGACTGTCGCCCGAATGGTGCAAAAGCTTGGCTTCCGTGGCTTTCCCGATTTCCAGGCTAGACTGCACCAGGAACTGGAAGCGACAATTTCCAATCCGATCGCCAAGCATGACCGCTGGGCGGCAAGCGCGCCGGGGACGCACATCCTCAACCGTTTTGCCGATGCGGTCATGGGCAATATGCGCCTGACGCTCTCGCAGATCGAACCCGCCGAATTCGACGCCGCCGCGGCGCTCGTCGCCGATTGCAAGCGTCACGTCTATCTCGTCGGCGGACGCATCACCCGCACCATGGCGGACTACCTCTTCACACATCTTCAGGTCATCCGCACCGGCGTCACGCAAATTGCCGCCAATCCGAGTTCCTGGCCGCATTACGTCCTGGACATGAAACGGGGCGACGTTCTGATCCTGTTCGACATCCGCCGTTACGAGCAGGAGATGGAAACGCTCGCCAGCTTCGCGCGCAAGCGCGGCGTCGAGATCGTCCTCTTCACCGACCAATGGGGCTCGCCCGTCGCCAAATCCGCATCCAAGGTATTCCGCGCGCAGATCGAGGTGCCCTCGGCCTGGGATAGCTCCGTGCTTCTCTTGTTCCTGGTCGAGGCCCTGATCGAGGCCGTGCAGAGCTCGAACTGGGACGAAACCCGCGATCGGATGAAGACCCTCGAGGGCCTGTTCGACTCGACACGCATTTTCCGCAAGCCGGTCTAGGAGGTCCCCGGCAAGGTCTGAAGACAGGCGTTCGAGCTATGTGCCAGATGGCGCGCAGTTCGCCGCACCGCCCTGGAAGGTGCAGCTCCGGAGACCGCAGCCGGTTGTAAGCGGGGCAGAGCCTGTCACATAAGTTTCATGACACCGCATTAACAGCATCGTCGAAACAACTGAAGCCACAAGGAGAACGCCAGTGATTTCAAAGACTCAACGCCTGCTCTCGCTCACCACCGCCATGCTCATGACGACGACGGCCATCGCCGCCGCCGAGCCGAGCGAGGAGCTCATCGCCGCCGCCAAGAAGGAAGGCATGCTGACGACGATCGCACTTCCGCACAGCTGGTGCGGCTACGGCGATGTCATTGCCGGCTTCAAGGCGAAATACGGCATCGAGGTCAACGAGCTGAACCCGGACGCCGGCTCCGGCGACGAGATCGAAGCGATCAAGGCCAACAAGGGCAATACCGGCCCGCAGGCGCCTGACGTCATCGACGTCGGCCTCTCCTTCGGTCCCTCGGCCAAGGCCGAAGGCCTGATCCAGCCCTATAAGGTCTCAACCTGGGACACGATTCCAGACAGCGCCAAGGATCCGGAAGGCTACTGGTACGGCGACTATTACGGTGTTCTCTCCTTCGTTGTGAATACCGACATCATCAAGGACGTGCCGAAGGATTGGGCGGATCTGAAGAAGCCGGAATACGCGAACGCCGTCGCGATGGCCGGCGATCCGCGCTCGTCCAACCAGGCGGTGCAAGCCGTCTACGCAGCTGGTCTTTCGACCGGTGAACAGGATGCCGCCAAGGCCGGCGAAGCGGGCCTTGCCTTCTTCGCCGAAGTCAACAAGGCCGGCAACTTCGTACCGGTTATCGGCAAGTCGGCTTCGCTCGCTCAAGGGTCGACCCCGATCATCATCGCCTGGGACTATAACGGTCTGTCCTGGCGCGACAGCCTGAACGGCAACCCGCCGGTCGAAGTCGTCGTTCCGAACTCCGGCGTCGTCGCCGGCGTCTACGTCCAGGCGATCTCGGCCTACGCGCCGCATCCGAACGCCGCCAAGCTCTGGATGGAATATCTCTATTCGGATGAAGGCCAACTTGGTTGGCTGAAGGGCTATTGCCACCCGATCCGCTTCAACGACCTCGTCAAGAACGGCAAGGTTCCGCAGGAAATGCTCGACAAGCTGCCGCCGGCGGCGGCCTATGAAAAGGCCGTCTTCCCGACGCTCGAAGAGCAGGAGAAGAGCAAGGAAGCGATCACCACCAAGTGGGACAGCGTCGTTGGCGCCAACGTCCAATAAACTGAAACAGCCTCCTCGCCCGACGTCGGCGGGGAGGCACTTCTCTTCATGCCGGGACGGCCGAAAGCTTTCATGACCACCACGACAGCAGCAGCACCCCTGATCAGCAAACGAACGATCATCGATTGGCTCGGCATTGCACCTTTTGCGATATTCGCGCTGATGTTCCTGATCATTCCGACGATCTATCTCGTCACCGGTGCATTTCGAACACCCGAGGGCGCGTTCACCTTCAAGAACATCGTGGATCTTTTCACGCCCTCGATCATCAGCGCCTACTGGATCTCCATCCGGGTGTCGGTCGCCTCGTCGCTTGGCGGCGCGCTGATCGGATTCTTTCTGGCGTGGGCGGTCGTGCTCGGCGGTGTGCCGAAGTGGATCCGTTCCGGCCTGCTCACCTTCTCCGGTGTCGCCTCGAATTTCGCCGGCGTGCCGCTCGCCTTCGCCTTTCTGGCGACGCTCGGCCGCACCGGGCTCGTGACCGTTTTCCTTCGCGACTGGTTCGGTTTCAACCTCTATGGAACCGGGTTCAACCTGTTGAGCTTCTTCGGCCTCACCATCACCTACATGTATTTCCAGATTCCGTTGATGGTGTTGATCCTGACGCCCGCGCTCGACGGCATGAAGAAGGAATGGCGCGAGGCATCGGAAATCCTGGGGGCCTCCACCTGGCAATATTGGCGCATGGTGGCACTGCCGATCCTCTGGCCGAGCCTGCTCGGCACGACGCTCCTGCTCTTTGCCAACGCCTTCGGCGCCATCGCCACCGCCTATGCGCTGACCGGCAGTTCTCTCAACATCGTGCCGATCCTGCTTTATGCGCAGATCCGCGGCGACGTATTGCACAATCCGAATCTGGGCTATGCGCTGGCGCTCGGCATGATCGTCATCACCGGCATATCCAACCTCCTCTACATCTGGCTGCGGATGCGCGCCGAACGGTGGCAGAAATGAAAGCACAACGCCTCGGCGCCTGGATCGCTATCGCCATCGGAGCGAGCTATTTCGTCATTCCGCTCATCGGCACGCTGGAATTCTCGCTGCGCATGCGCCGCGGCGAATATTC
>JAPSJG010000322.1 GCA_031178305.1 Sinorhizobium sp. | reverse complement strand
CGTACCAAAATATTCCGCAAGATTGTGCAATACGGCGATGGAAACGCCTTGCGATGTCCGCTCCAGCGTCGATAGGACGGAAGCGGCGATGCCGATGTCGCCCGCCACCTGTTCCAGCGTCTTGCCCGCGGCATGTCGAAGACTGCGCAACTTGCGGCCAACCTGGAGATCGGCACTGCTCTCCGGCGCTGCAGCAGGCGCCATTTCCTCGCTCACGGTTTCCGCCTCCAGCGCCTCACGAATCGCGGCCGGGTTAAGGCCGCGTTCGGAGCGGAACCAGGAGATGCGCTTCAATCGGGCAAGATCGGCCTCGGTATATTGACGGTGTCCGGTGGGGGAGCGCTCCGGCACGACGAGACCTTGGGTTTCCCAAAGCCTGAGCGTCGAGGCCGAGACACCGGCAAGCCTTGCCGCCTCGGCAACCTTGTAGCGTATGTCTCCAGCCCCGGTCATTCTTTCACGTCCTGTTTCGGCATCCGCGTCCATTGTTCGATTGTGCGCCTTCCTCTGCTTGCGGCAATCTAGCCGCGAGCCACGTCGCATTACAAGCAGCGCCCATCAGTCGCCGTGTTGTCCGGATCAGCAAATTTGATTTGCTTTCCATCTCGAAAAGTGTACCTCTTTCCGAGATAAACTTGCAGAAAAAATGCAATATATCTATCTCCACACAACAGGATGACGATGATGACCAGCCTGACCGACCGCAAGAACGCAGCCATTTCCCGCGGTGTGGGAATGGCCACGCAGATCTACGCCGAACGCGCGGAAAACGCCGAAATCTGGGATAAGGACGGCACGCGATATATCGATTTCGCGGCCGGCATCGCCGTCGTCAACACCGGTCACAGGCACCCGAAAGTCATTGCCGCCGTCAAAGAGCAGCTCGACCGCTTCACTCACACCTGCCATCAGGTGGTGCCCTACGAAAATTATGTGCACCTGGCCGAACGGCTGAACGCGCTCGCACCGGGCAAATTCGCGAAGAAGACGATCTTCGTCACTACCGGCGCGGAAGCCGTCGAAAACGCCGTCAAGATCGCCCGTGCCGCGACCGGCCGCCAGGCGATCATCGCGTTCGGCGGCGGCTTTCACGGCCGCACCTTCATGGGCATGGCACTCACCGGCAAGGTCGTCCCTTACAAGGTCGGCTTCGGCGCGATGCCGGCCGACATCTTCCATGCACCCTTCCCGATCGAGCTCCACGGCGTCAGCGTCGAGCAGTCGCTCGCCGCCTTGAGAAAACTTTTCGCGGCCGATGTCGATCCGGGCCGGGTTGCCGCCATCATTATCGAACCGGTCCAGGGCGAAGGCGGATTCTATCCGGCGCCCTCGGCTTTCATGAAGGCGCTCCGCGAAATCTGCGATCAGAATGGCATCCTGTTGATTGCCGATGAAGTCCAGACGGGCTTTGCCCGCACCGGCAAGCTCTTCGCAATGGAGCATCACGATATCGCCCCGGATCTGATGACAATGGCGAAGAGCCTCGCCGGCGGCCTCCCGCTCGCCGCCGTCACCGGCCGCGCCGAGATCATGGATGCGCCGGGGCCCGGCGGGCTCGGGGGGACCTATGGCGGCAGTCCGATCGGCATCGCAGCAGCCCATGCCGTGCTCGACGTGATCGAGGAGGAGCAGCTTTGCGAACGGGCGAACCAGCTCGGGAACCGCCTGAAACAGCGACTCGCCGCAATCCGCGAAAACACGCCGGAAATCGTCGACATCCGCGGCCCCGGCTTCATGAATGCGGTCGAGTTCAACGACGTGAAGACGAACCAGCCGAGCGCCGATTTCGCCAACAGGGTCCGGCTCAACGCTCTCGAAAAGGGGCTGATCCTGCTCACCTGCGGCACGCACGGCAACGTCATCCGCTTCCTGGCGCCGATCACGATTCAGGACACCGTCTTCGCCGAGGCGCTGGACATTCTCGAGGCTTCGATCGTCGAAGCTCGCAGTTGACCTGGCGCCGGGCGGCCGCTATCGCGGTCGTCCGGGCTGGCAAAGCGTCGGTCCACTGCATGTTTCCTTAAATCGTAGCCGATTTAAGGAAGAAAACATGCAGTGATCCAAAGTGCCACAGCGCCCTTCGCGCGTCTGATAGGACGCGCGGCGCTGTAGGGCGTGGGCTGGCAGCCCGCCCGCAAGAAGAACAGGGCGAAAGCTTGCAGCTGCGGCAGGCATCGCGGGAGGATATGCCATGGCCTTGACACATGCACTCACCAAACACCTCCACGCAGCAGACCTGTTCGCGACCCTCGTCCGCCCCTTCGACGGGTGGACCGGTCCGACATTCGACGTCCTCAACCCGTCGACCGGCGAATTGCTCGCCATTCTGCCGGACATGGGCATCGAGGAGACGCGCGCTCAGATCAATGCAGCCCACGCGGCGCAAGCGCTCTGGGCGGCAAAGCCGGCCAAGGATCGAAGCGCATTCCTGCGCCGCTGGCACGATCTGATCATCGAGCAGGTGGACAACCTTGCCGCGATCCTGACGGCCGAAATGGGCAAGCCGCTCGGTGAGGCGAAGGGCGAGGTGCTCCATGCCGCCTCCTATATCGAGTGGTATGCGGAGGAGGCCAAGCGCGTTTATGGCGAAACCTTCCCGGCTCCGGCCAATGATCGCCGTATGCTCGTCATCAAGCAGCCAGTCGGCGTCGTCGGCACCATCACGCCTTGGAATTTCCCGGCGTCCATGGTAGCCCGCAAGATCTCGCCGGCGCTCGCCGCCGGCTGCACCGTGGTGCTCAAGCCTGCGGAACAGACGCCGCTCGTCGCCGGCGCGATG
Organism: Sinorhizobium sp.; assembly: GCA_031178305.1. Taxonomy (GTDB): domain Bacteria; phylum Pseudomonadota; class Alphaproteobacteria; order Rhizobiales; family Rhizobiaceae; genus Sinorhizobium. The sequence goes on along the minus strand of JAPSJG010000322.1, from coordinate 1,926 downwards.
TTCGCGCTTGCCGCAAGGGCGGGCTTTCCCGAGGGCGTCGTTAATCTCGTCTATGCCGCCGAAGGCGCGCCGATCGGACGTGAACTCTGCAGCAATCCGAAGGTCCGCAAGATCAGTTTTACCGGTTCGACCGAAGTCGGACGGCTCCTGATGCGGCAATGTTCCGACCAGATCAAGAAGGTGAGCCTCGAGCTCGGGGGCAATGCACCCTTCATCGTTTTCGACGATGCGGATGTCGACGAGGCCGTGGACGGTGCAATCCAGGCGAAATTCCGCAATGCCGGCCAGACCTGCGTATCGGCAAATCGCATCTATGTGCAATCGGCAGTGCATGACGCATTTGCCGAGAAATTCGTGGCCCGGGTGCGTCAGCTCATCGTCGGCGACGGTTTTTCCGCCGGCGTCACCATCGGACCTATGATTGACGCCCATGCGATCGAGAAAATCGAAGCACACGTCGCCGACGCGCTCGCGAAGGGCGCCGACCTTCGCTGCGGCGGCAAGCGGATCGGAACGAGCGGTACCTTCTTCGAACCGACCGTGCTGACCGGCATTTCGCATGACATGCGCGTTGCACAGGAGGAAACATTCGGGCCTATTGCGCCGATCATCCGCTTCGATGACGCCGACCAGGTGGTGGCCGAGGCGAACGATACTATCTACGGCCTCGCCGCCTATTTCTATGCGGAAAACCTCAAGCGCGTCTGGCATGTGGCCGAGGCGCTCGAATATGGCATGGTCGGCATCAACACAGGGCGCATGTCCTCCGAAGCGGCGCCATTCGGCGGCATCAAGCAATCCGGCATCGGCCGCGAGGGGTCGCGCCACGGCCTCGAAGACTATCTGGAGATGAAGTATCTCTGCATGGGCAACATCTGACCGGCGTTTACGCGACCCTTGAAATTCCCACTGCGGCTTGCCAATTGGGGCCAAAATAACGGAGCGGGATCAGATCCCTGCCCGCCTAGCCCCGTCAACTTCGAACGCGATTTCAGGAGGTCCGCAGCGCAATGAGTGATGTCGAAATGTCCGTCGAGAAACATGTCTTCGAAGCCGATGTGGCAAAGCTGCTGCACTTGATGGTGCATTCGGTCTACTCCGATAAGAACGTCTTTCTCCGCGAACTGATTTCGAATGCCGCGGACGCCTGTGAGAAGCTGCGCTACGAAGCGATCGTCGCGCCTGAATTCCTCGGCAGCGATCCGGCACCACGCATCACCTTGACGCTCGACGAGGAAAATGCCCGGCTGATCGTCGAGGACAATGGCGTCGGCATGAGCCGCGACGAGCTGGTCGAGTCCCTCGGAACCATCGCACGATCCGGGACGCGGGCCTTCATGGAACGCGTCGAAGCGGCACAGAGCAAGGAAGGCGCGCAGCTCATTGGCCAGTTCGGCGTCGGCTTCTATTCCGCCTTCATGGTCGCCGACAATGTCGACGTCGTCTCCCGCCGCGCCGGCTCGGACAAGGCATGGCACTGGACCTCGGACGGCAAGGGCAGCTACACGGTTTCCAGCATCGAGCCCGCGGAGGCGCCAGCCCGCGGCACGCGTATCACGCTGCATCTGAAGGAAGACGCCAAGACGTACACCTCTCGCTGGACGGTAGAGCGTATCGTCAAGGACCAGTCCGGGCACGTGCCGGTACCTATATCGATCGTCGAAAAGCCGGGCGCCGAGCCGGCCCAGGTGACCGACGGCACGGCGCTGTGGACGAAGCAGAAGAGTGAGATTTCCAAGGACGACTACACCGATTTCTATCGCGGCGTTTCCGGCCACTACGACGAACCGGCGCTGACCGTGCATTTCCGTGCCGAAGGGCGCCACGAATATACGGCGCTCGCCTTCGTGCCGGGCTCCAAGCCCTTCGATCTGTTCGACCCGGATCGCAAGGGCAGGATGAAGCTCTACGTGAAGCGCGTCTTCA
>JAPSJG010000321.1 GCA_031178305.1 Sinorhizobium sp. | reverse complement strand
AGCTCTTGTGAACGTCTTCCACGAGCAGCGCGGGAACTGCCTTCTGCGTCATCCCTGTCGTTCCCCGAGGGTTCGTGAGCTTTTTCTTTTGAGCATAGCGTTGTGGCGTGCAGGAAAGCCGCGCAATTGTCGTGGCTGTTGCTGAATTCGTGCATACACGGGATGGATTTTGCGGACAAACCGCGCGTACTATCGGTGGAGTTCCGCTTGGGCGCAGGTTCGTACCATGAAATGGACGGGACGGGTAAAGGCGGGAGCATATGCCGGAAACTTTGGATCAGTTCGACCGAAACATTCTCGAGATCGTCCAGCGGGACTGCCACCTCAAGGCTGAGGCGATCGCCGACAAGGTGGGCTTGTCGGCTTCCGCGGTCCAGCGGCGGTTGAAGCGAATGCGTGAGGAAAAGGTCATTACGGCGGAGATCGCGATCGTCGACCGCAAGGTTGTCGGCAATGCGATGACGTTCATCGCCGGAATGGAGATCGAGCGCGAGAACTATGATGCGCTGGCGAAATTCCGCGTCTGGGCGGAAAAGCAGGACCATATTCAGCAGGTCTATTACGTCACCGGTTCCGTCGATCTTATTGCCATTATCACGGCTCAGGATGTCGGCCAGTACGACGAGATCACCGCCACCATCATGGCGCATAATCCGCAAATCAAACGAATCCACACCAATGTGGTGCTGAGGGACGTCAAGCTCGGAATGTTCGTGCCGGTGGAAACCTAGCATGTCGCCAGAAGTTGCAGGGGTTTTGGGGCAACGACATGGATAAACAAGGAACCTAAAGCGCGTCGCACGATAAATGCGAGGCGCTTGAAGCGCATCAAATCGGGTCGTGCCCAGGGGACTTCGTTAACCGCGTATGGCGACACGCGTTGGCGATGCTCGGTCCTAACCAAAATGTAACGCGCCCAGTCTATATGAAGGAACGAACATTTCTGGGTAGCGCCGGCCGATGATAACTGTCTTCAATTGTATCGTTGGCAAACACAACCTGGCCCTCGTATTCGTTGCCGTGCTCGTCTGTCTTTTCGGTTCGGCAGTTGCGCTGCGGCTATTGCGCCGCGCCGTTCCCGCTGCCGGCGCCCAGCGCTTGGGCTGGCGGTTTCTGGCGGCGGTTGCCGGCGGCGGAGGGGTCTGGGCAACCCATTTCGTCGCCATGCTGGCCTACGAACCCCCTGCGCCCACTTCGATCGATCCGGCGCTGACAATCCTGTCCCTGGTCATCTCGATGGCTGGTCTCTTCGCGAGTTTCCTCGTCAGTGGAATTCGGGCGAGCGAGGCGTTCCCCGCGCTTGGGGGCGCCATGGCCGGCCTTTCGTTTTCTGCGATGCACTATACGGGCATGATGGCGTACCGCGTTATCGGCCTGGTCGAGTGGCAACTCGACTACGTTGTTGCCTCGATCCTGCTACCGGTCGCATGCTCGGCGGTATCTGTGGCATTGATCGGGCAACGCTATGTTGGAACGCGGCGTTTCTGGGCCGCGGTTACACTGTTGGTTTCCGGTATCGTCAGCCTTCATTTCACCGCGATGACCGCATTCCGCGTGACTCCGATGGCTCAAAGCTTTCCGCAGATCGATGCTCGCGCAGTCGTAGCTCTCGGCCTGGCCATTGCCGTGGTGGCGCTGATCATCCTCGGCATGGGTCTCGCAAGCTATCTCATCGACACGAATGTGCGAGCCGATTCGGAGCAGCGATTGCGTCACATGGCTTCCCATGACCCGCTGACGGGTCTTCCCAACCGCGCCAGCCTAGGCGAATTCCTGGCCAGCAGTTTTCGGGAAGCGCGGGATCGTAATGAAAAGTTCTCCGTTATCTGCATGGATCTCAATCGGTTCAAGGAGATCAACGATACGCTCGGGCACAGCGCCGGCGATGACGCACTGCGCATACTTGCTCGCCGGATGACGCAGTCGCTGGAGGGCGGCGAATTCATGGCCCGTCTCGGCGGCGACGAGTTCGCAGCCGTCAAGCGGATTGGGGACAGGAGCGAAGTCGCTGCGTTCGCGGACCGTTTGGCAGGCGTCTTTAACCGACCCGTGCGCGTCGGCAGCACGGAGGCGCAGGTAAAGGCGAGTATCGGTACGGCAATTTGGCCGGACGACGCCAAGGATGTAGATGAGTTGCTGAACAACGCGGACTTGGCCATGAATCACGCCAAGCATGCCTGTCTCGATACTGTCTGTTTCTACGATGCCGGGATCGGCGCATCCGAGCGCAAGCGCCGGAAACTCGCAGAAGCGCTGCGGCAGGCGCTCGAACTCGAGCACCTGGATCTTCATTATCAGGTACAAAAATCGCTAACGAGTGGCGCAATTCACGGCTACGAGGCGTTGCTGCGCTGGAACCACCCACAGTTCGGCACGATCCCGCCGTCGGAATTCATTCCGGTCGCTGAGGAAAATGGACTCATCACACCGCTTGGTGCCTGGGTCCTGCGCCGGGCTTGCCAGGATGCCGCCGCCTGGGAGCCGCCCTATCGGGTTGCGGTTAACGTTTCGGCCATCCAGCTCATGGACGCTAACCTGCCGCGACTCTTCCACCAGGTCCTAATGGAAACAGGCCTGCCGCCGCACCGGCTCGAGCTCGAACTTACAGAGACCGCACTGATCAGGGACAAGGCCGGGTCACTCCATATCATGCGACAGATCAAGGCGTTGGGCATCGGCGTATCGCTCGACGACTTCGGAAGTGGTTACTCGTCCCTGGAAACACTTCGCAGCTTCCCATTCGACAAGATCAAGCTCGACCGGGCTTTTGTCGAGGGCATCGAACACGACCGCCAGTCCAGAGCGATCGTTCGAGCTGTACTCGCGCTTGGAAAGTGCCTGGAGATTCCCGTGTTGGCCGAAGGGATCGAGACGGAAGACCAAATGGCGGTCCTTCGCGCGGAAGGCTGCGACGAAGGCCAGGGCTATCTCCTAGGCCGGCCTGCCCCAGTCGCTGATCTCGCCAGAGAGGGAGGTCCGATCCGGAAAGGCGACCGGGAGCCGCAGCAAGCGAGTGCCCAGCGATCGAAGGCTTGAATTTTTAGCGATACCATCCAAGCGGCGGTTAGGCGGCCGTGTTAGAGGCGCCCGATCTCGTACTCCTGGCACGACTCGCCGAATTGCGCCATTGCTTCCTCCAGGTAGTCGGCAAGCAACGGCGTGCCGAGGAGGTAGGACGTCGTCGTCCGCTCATCGTGGGCAGCGGCGGCGTCGGCGCGAATGCTCTCCCAGTCGTCGACGCTGCCGTCGCCACGGCCGAGCCAGGCAAGTGCCACTAGGTCGATCTGCTCGTCTTCATTGAGGTCGGAGATCAGGCTCTGCAGCTCGCTCTCGACTGGATCGTCCGGCTGGTCTTCGAGCACGGAAACCATTCGGTCGTCGCTTGCGTTCGATGCCGGATCAGCCTCCGTCACCGCGTCCTTGGTATCGAATTCGCGTGCCTTGATGATCACATAGCACACCGTCTCCGGCGAAATCGACAGGTTCCAAGCCTCGCTCATCTTCAGCTCTCCCTCGCATCAGCCGCTGATTATACCCTCATCAAGCCATCATACCGACACCGCTCGCCGTTTGTTGATTCGCATCAATGAGGCGCTATCTGACGGAGTCCACCATGCCTGAAAACGCGTGGCTGCCGCGCCAAGAAAGATGAGGCGAAAGCATGCTTGCCGAAGATCAGTCGGAGTCGATCGCGCACCTGGAGGCGCTTCGTTTAGCGGGCGAAGATGCGGCCGATAGGATCGAGACGCACATCTCCTACATCCTCCTCGTCGGCGACCGTGCCTACAAGGTGAAGCGTGCGGTGAAGCTGCCCTATGTGGATTTTTCGACGCCGAGGCTTAGGCTCGAAGCCTGCGAGAAAGAGGTGGCGCTCAACCGGGTTACCGCGCCTGGCCTCTATATCGGCGTGCGGCGGATCATGCGCGGAAAGGATGGCCGCATCGGCTTCGATGATGGGGAGAAACTTGTCGATGCCGTAGTCGAGATGGTTCGTTTCGATCAGGAAGCCTTGTTCGATCGTATGGCCGTACACGGGCGGCTCACCAACGAACTCATGACGCGAGCCGCCCGCATGATTGCGCGCTTCCACCGCGGGGCGCCGATCGTCCACCAGGGATCTGGTTCCAAGAACATCGACGGGGTTCTGCGGATCAACGCCGCTGGCTTTGAAACCAGCCGTGTCTTCAAAGCCGAGGAGCTTGCGGAATTCAATCGAGCCTTCGCGAAGCGGCTCGCGCTTCATGCACAACTGCTCGATGCGCGCGAAGCCGCCGGCAAGATACGGCGATGCCATGGCGATCTGCACTTGCGCAACATCTGTCTTCTCGACGGCGAGCCGCGGCTTTTCGACTGCATCGAGTTCAACGATCAGATCGCCACTGTCGATACGCTCTATGACTTGGCATTTCTGCTCATGGACCTCTGGCATCGAGGCTTTCCCGAGCTCGCGAATCTGGTCGCGAACCGGTACCTCGACGAATCGGACGACGAGGACGGTTTCGTACTCTTGCCTTACTTCATGGCAATACGAGCGGCCGTAAGGGCGCATGTCATCGCCACCCAGGTGGAGGAAAGCGGCATGCCCTCCGGCAGGCTTGTCGCGGAAGCCCGCTCCTACTTCGCTCTCGCCCTTTCGCTCATCGAGGCGAAACAGGCACGGTTGATCGTGATCGGTGGCTTCAGCGGCTCGGGCAAGACGACTGTGGCGGAGGCTTTGG
>JAPSJG010000320.1 GCA_031178305.1 Sinorhizobium sp. | reverse complement strand
GCGTTGCGGGCAGCCCCTGGCTTCATCGCCTGCTGCAGCACTTCACGGGTCATGCCGCCCTCGATCAGCGGGCGCATGCTTTCGATGGCGCCCACGACCTGCTCTATCGTCTCGCTATAGCGGCCATAGGGCACGCATTCGCCTCGACCAGCGAGGGGACCGTCGGTGATGCAGCAGGTGACCACGCTCGCGGTCGTCTTCGAACCGCGGGAAATCGTGAAAGCGTCAGCGATCGGGAAGTGTTCGACGGCCGCTGTGAGCGAGATGGGCATGAGATCCTCTCCGGCAGGAAGGGAGCGCCGCGATTGTAGCGGTCAGCCCCGCAATGGTCTTGCTGATGTGTCTTTTCAGTCGCATAAGGGTCGTAGTAACCGCTTTGAATTTCCGCCCGATTTTGTCCTTGGTCGAATCTGGTTTAAGAGATTACGCAACAGAAACCGGAAGACCAAGATCACGTGACGCAGCTCCGATCCCAGTCCGTTGCCGATGTCGTCCTCGACGAGGCGGGGACAGGTCGTCGTTTCGTTTTCAGTGGTGACTGGCGGCACCAGACGGCCGAGGCCATGGCGGCCAAGTTGAAACGGTTCGGCAAGCTCTCCGGTGGGCAGAACGAATTCGACTTGTCCGCAGTGACGGCGATGGATACGGCCGGCGCCTGGCTCATCCGGCGCTTCATGAACGGAATCGGCAGCGAGGCCGGCGGCGAGGTTCGCTTCGCCGACGGTGGGCAGCGTTACGTCGAACTCGTGCGCGCCCTGCCGGACGAGCTGCCGCTACCGAAACGCGACGCCCGGAGGGGGTCGTTATTCCAACGGCTGTTCGCGCCGATCGGCGAGCTGACGGTATCGATATGGACCGACACCTTCGCGGCCATGTTCATCCTCGGCTCGGCGGTGCGTGGCGCGCAAATGAAGTTGGGGCGCCACGCCGGCGTGTCGCCTGCCGCCATCGTTCACCAGATAGACCGCATGGGCGTCATGGCCGTGCCGATCATCACGCTGATGTCGTTTCTGATCGGCGCCATCATCGCACAACAGGGCGCCTTCCAGCTCCGCTCCTTCGGCGCCGAAATCTTCGTCGTCGACCTGGTCGGTATTCTGCAATTGCGTGAAATCGGCGTGCTTTTGACGGCGATCATGATTGCTGGCCGGTCGGGTAGTGCCATCACGGCCGAGATCGGCTCGATGAAGATGCGCGAAGAGGTCGATGCGCTGAAAGTCATGGGATTGAGCCCTGTCGGCGTGCTTGTCTTTCCGCGGCTGGTGGCGTTGACGATCGTGCTGCCGCTCTTGGCGATCCTCGCCAATTTCGCCGCGCTGACCGGCGCGGCCTGCGTCGCCTGGGGCTATTCCGACATCACCTTCGCAACATTCCTCTCGCGACTGCAGGAGGCGATCGACTTTTCGACCGTAGCAGCGGGCATGATCAAGGCGCCTTTCATGGCGCTGATCATCGGGGTGGTTGCCGCAGTCGAGGGACTGAAAGTGGGCGGTAGCGCCGAATCGCTTGGCCGCCACGTCACCTCGTCTGTGGTCAAATCGATCTTCGTCGTCATTCTCGTCGACGGGCTGTTCGCCATGTTCTACGCGGCAATCGATTTCTGAGGCGGGTGGGCATGGTTCAAGCGGTCATGAAAAAGCAACCGGACCAGGCGGCGGAGCAGCGCGAGGCCATCCTTTCCGTTCGCGACCTCACCGTCGGCTTCGGTGACAACATCGTGCTCGACAGGCTTGATCTCGAGGTCTATCGCGGCGAAATTCTCGGCTTTGTCGGCGCTTCGGGAACGGGCAAATCGGTGCTGATGCGAACGGTGCTGCGACTGCTGCCAAAGCGCTCCGGCACCATTGAAATCCTGGGCACCGAATACGACAGATTGAGTGAGAGGGAGCGCATTGCACTCGACATGCGCCTCGGCGTGCTGTTTCAGCACGGCGCGCTCTTTTCCGCGTTGACCGTGCGCGAGAACATTCAGGTGCCGATGCGCGAGTATCTCGATCTGCCGAAGGATCTGATGGACGAGTTTGCTCGCCTTAAAATCGAGCTGGTTGGCCTGGCGCCGGAGGCGGCGGATAAATACCCGGCGGAGCTTTCTGGTGGTATGATAAAGCGTGCCGCGCTCGCGCGTGCGCTTGCACTCGACCCGGACCTGGTCTTCCTCGACGAGCCGACGTCCGGTCTTGATCCGATCGGTGCGGCGGAGTTCGACGAGCTGATCGCCAAGCTGCGGGACACACTTGGGTTGACCGTGTATATGGTAACTCACGATCTGGACAGTCTGTTTACAGTCTGCGACCGGATCGCGGTCCTCGGCCAGAAACACGTGCTCGTATCCGGGACCGTTGAGGACATGCTCGCCTGCGAGGAGCCATGGGTGAAATCCTACTTTCGCGGCAAGCGGGGAAGGGCGGTCGTGCGGGCGTGAAGACGACCCGCCCGGTCAGTGGAAGGACGCGCTTCGTGCAGGTTCGCCTGCCGAAGCCGGTTGGATAGGCGGCAAGAGCCGCAAGGGTGATCGGAGCCGATGGAAACCAAAGCGAATTATGCAATTGTCGGCTTTTTCACCGTATTCGTGATCGCCGCCGCCTTCGGCTTCGTCTACTGGATGGCGCAATATGGCCGGGCGGGGCAGATGGTGGAGCTCGTGGTCAATATTCCCGGTTCCGCCAGTGGCCTCACCGTCGGCTCGCCCGTGCGCTTCAACGGCATCAATGTCGGCACCGTCCGCAATCTGGCGATCGACGCCAATGACCCGCGCTATTCGATCGCCATTACCGAGGTTTCGGCCGATGCGCCGGTGCTGACCTCCACCAAGGCGACGTTGGAGGTCCAGGGGCTGACGGGTGCGGCCTACATCGAGCTCAGCGGCGGACGCAAGGGCGACGAGAACATTCTAAAGACGGCGCTCGCAAAGGGGACGCAGGCTACGATCACAGCCGACCAATCGAGCGTCACCAGCCTGCTTGCGACCGCCGACCAGATCCTCGACCGGGCGAACAGCGCCATCACCGATATCCAGGGTTTCGTGACGGACATCCGCCGCCCGCTTACCTCGACGATCGGCAATGCCGAGAAATTCTCGAAGGCGCTGGCGGACAATTCCGACGTCATCGACCAGTTCCTGAAGAGTGTCGAGGAATTGTCGGAATCGGTCAGTACAGCTTCGAGGAAGCTCGACACCACGCTCGAAGGTGCCGACAGGCTGATCAAGTCCGTCGACCCGAAGAAGATCGATACGATCCTCAACAATGCCGAACAGCTGAGCAAGGATCTGAGAGATGCCTCGGGCGGCGTATCGGAGGCTATCGCCGGCTTCAGGCGCACGGTCGGCACCTACAACCAGTTCGGCGAGAGCGCACGGGAGACGCTGAAGCGTGTCGACGCACTGGTGGCGGCCGTCGACGCGCAGAAGGTCGGATCGGTCGTCGACGACATTTCCGTTGCGAGCGCGGATGCCCGAAAGATTGCCGCCCAGGTATCCAGCTTCGCCGAGAAGATTTCCGCTCGCCAGGAAGATATCGACGAGACGATCACCGATTTCACCCAGATGTCGAACAAGCTGAATGCCGCGTCAAATCGTGTTGATGGCATTCTGGCGAAGATCGACGGCTTCCTTGGCGATGCGGATGGGCCGTCGCTTTCGGCGGAAGCGCGTTCGACGCTCGAATCCTTCCGTAGAATGGCCAACAACCTCAATGCGCAGATCGGTCCCATCACAGAGAACCTCAAGCGTTTCTCGGGTTCTGGTCTCCGGGACGTGGAGGCACTCGTCACCGAGACACGCCGCACCGTCCAAAGCCTTCAGAGTACGATTTCCAGTTTCGACAGAAATCCACAGCGTCTTCTATTCGGCGGCGAGACAGTTAAGCAATATGATGGCCGCACGCGGCGGTGATTCGCACGCCGCGGATCGCGAAGGGGTTGAGCGCGGCGGGGGGCTGCGCGAAGCCTGATAGTTTGGGGATGTCTGCAGTATGCGTTTTCCGGGTCTGGTAGCTGTGCGTAAGGCGGGGGCCGCCCGGACAGCCGTGGTCGTTTCGATGGCGATGATATTGGCGGGCTGCGGAACGCGTCCGGCAGTCAACGATACGTTCAGCCTGGCAACCACACCCGTTGTCGCACGTCCGGCATCAACCAAGCGGCAAATCCTGGTGCCGGAGCCGACAGCGCTGAAAACGCTCGACAGCGAGCAGATCGTCGTCCGACTGTCGCGGTCAGAAATACGCTTCCTTGCGAGGGCGCAATGGGGCGACCGGCTGCCGAGAATCGTGCAAGACAAGCTCGTCGAGACCTTCGAGGACACCGGCAGGGTCGGCGGCGTCGGCAAGCCGGGGCAGGGGCTGGCAATCGACTATCAGGTCATCACCGAGATTCGGTCGTTCGAGATCACTACCGACGGTCCAGACACGGCCGTAGTCGAAATCTTCGCGAAGCTTCTGGACGACCGGAATGGCACAGTGCGCCACCAACGGGCGTTCCGGGCAGTCGCACCGGTAAGCGGGCCGAGCAATCAAGCCTTTGTTGCAGCGCTGGATGCGGCGTTCGCGAAAGTGGCGGCCGATATTGTGGGTTGGACACTGGCGTCGATCTGACCTTGTCCGCCGAGAGCTCTGGCTTTCGCCCCTCATCTGTCTGCCCGCTCGCGTTTCCCTTAATCTTCAGCGCCGCTGGACTGTGTAAACGTCGCGGCAAGGGCTGTTCTGCCCGTGTTACGGCGAGAAGACGCCGGCAGGTAGATGAGGG
>JAPSJG010000319.1 GCA_031178305.1 Sinorhizobium sp. | reverse complement strand
CCCGGTGGAAGTCCTCGATCGGCGAAGACGTCCTGCCCCCGAACTCGTCGAGCGTCGCCTGGCCGGAAGGCATCGAGCGCGTCCTCACCAACTGCCAGCTTGCGATCGCGCGCACCGAGCCGGGCTTCGGCGAAAGGCAAGGGCGTCAGGAGGCGCTGCGGCTGACCCTCGACGCGCTGCGCAGCGCGCGCCGCCACATCTATATCGAGAACCAGTATTTCGCATCAGGCAGGATCGGCAAGCTGCTCGCTGAAAGATTGCAGGAGCCGGACGGCCCTGAAATCGTGGTGATCACGACGCGAAGTTCGCACGGGATCCTGGAAAAACTGGTCATGGGGAGCAATCGCGATCGCATCATCCGACGATTGAAGCGGGCCGACCGTCATGGCAGGCTGCGGGTCGCTTATCCGGTCGTTCCCGCAATCGACGGATCCGAGCAGGAGGTGATCATCCATTCCAAGGTGGTCGCGATCGACGAGCGGTTCCTGCGCGTCGGCTCGTCGAACTTCAATCAACGCTCGGAGGGGCTCGATACGGAATGCGACGTCGCCGTGGAGGCGGCAAACGAAGAGCAGCGCGCGGCAATCGAGGGCATTCGCAACGGCCTATTGGCCGAACATCTCGACGTGGACCCGGGCGAGGTCGGAAGGATGCTGCGCGACACAGGCTCGCTCGTCGCCGTCATCGATGGGCTGAACGGTCATTCACGCGGACTGCGCCCTTTCAACGGGATCCAGGATAAGGGGGCGACGGCGCTTGTCTGGGGGACGGGCATCGTGGACCCGAACCGGCCGCTAAGGCCCTTTTCCGGCATGCGCACGCTCGCCAGGCGCTGGACGGGTCAGCTCTTCGCCTTGGTGGCGAGGCTCTTCGCTTCGACGAAGCGAACGAATTCGGCGATCGAGAGCGACATCAATCCAAGCGGTAGTGGCAGGAAGAAATAGATCGCCCGGAACGCGATCAGCGCGCCGATACTGGCTGCCTGGCCGAGCAGAAACGCGATCGTTGCTTCAAGGACGCCGATTCCACCCGGTACATGGCTGACAAGGGCAGCCACGTTGGCGCCGACATAGGCGGTTGCGGTCTCCAGGTAGGCCGGGTTTCCGAATGCCTGCACGAGTTGGTGCAGGCAGGCGCTGACGCAAAGAAAATTGGTCGTGCCGACGATCACCTGACCGGCCGCAATCGGCAGCGACGGCATTTCGAACGACCACCGCCAGATCCGAAGCGACCCGCGCAGCACGCCCGCGAGCATCACGTAGCCGATCGAGCCGGCAAGGCAGGCGACGCCCAGAAGGAGGGCACCCGTCTTCGAAAGGCCGATTATTGCCGCGGCGCTCTCCGGCACGATCAGACAGCAAAGACCGGCGAGCGTGGCAAGGCCCAGGCCGACGGTGACGCCACAGAAGAGGATGATCTTTGCGACCTCTTCGCCGCTGAATCCCCAGCGCGAATAGAAGCGATAGCGGATGGCGCCGCTGCTCAAGGCGGCGACGCCGACATTGTGGCCTATCGCGAGGCTGGTGAAGGAGGTGACGGCCACTCGGGGATAGGCGAGCTTGCGGCCGACATAGCGCACCGCAAGCGTGTCGAACAGCGTAAGACAGAAGTAGGAGAGGAAGACGAAGCCCACTCCCGCCGACAGGTGCCCGAGCGGAATCTGCATGATCGAGCGGGCGATCTCATCCGAGCTATATCGGCTGAGCGCGCGGTAGATCAACCAGGCGGCGATGCCGACGGCGGCGAATATGAATAGTCTCGCGATAATCTTCTTGGGCATCTGCCGCGCTCCCATGTCCGTCAATCGGAACGAAAAGCGGGTCAGACGTGTTCCCGAACATGAAGACCACAGCCCAGAGCGATTGAACAGGGACCATGCCTCGACGGCTGCGTTTCCTCACCTACAACGTCCATAGCTGCTTCGGCACCGACCGGAAGCTCGACCCTGGGCGTGTCGCGGCTGTCATCGCCGAATGCCAGCCCGACGTCATTGCCCTGCAGGAGGTAGATGTCGGGCGCGCCCGCAGCGGCGGGATGGACCAGGCACAGATGATCGCCGCGCATCTGCGCATGGAGGCGCAGTTTCATCCGGCGCTCCACCTAAAAGAGGAGAAATACGGCGATGCGGTGCTGACGGCATTGCCGATGCGGTTGGTCAAGGCGGACGCCCTGCCGTCGTCCGGAGAGCCGCGAGGTGCTCTCTGGGTTGAACTCGACTTTGCCGAGGTCAAGCTCCAGGTTATCGTCACACATCTCGGATTGCGCGGTTCCGAGCGTATCCGCCAGACGATGGCGCTGATGGGGCCAGGCTGGCTTGGCGCTATCCGGCAATCGGACTCGCGCGTGATCCTGGCGGGCGACCTGAACGCCATTGCACGCTCGGCGACCTACAAGCTCGTGGCCGGGCAGCTCAAGGACGTGACGAGCCTGTGCAATTCGAAGCCCCGGCCGACTTTTCCGTCGCGCCTGCCGCTCCTGCGCCTGGACCACGTCTTCATCGGTGACGGAATTGGTGCGAGCGCGTGCCGGGTGCACAGCAGTGCGCTTGCGCGCGTGGCTTCCGATCATCTGCCGGTGCTGGCCGAACTCGAGGTCGAACGACATGCCAGATCGACCGAGAAAGACCTCCTGCCAGCCTATGGAAGCAGGGCCTCGCCGCGGCCGTGATTTTCATTGGGCCTTAGACGATCGTTATGACCCGCACATTGCCCTTTCGCTCGATGAGGTCGACCACCACCCGCGTGCCGGAGCGGTGTACCGCAACGTGCACCGAGCCTCTGCCGATCTTGAGCTGCTTTATCTCGAGCCGCTCTATGAAATCCGGCAGCACGGGGGTATCGAAAGTGACCTGCATGGACTTGGTGTTGAATTCCAGCCCAAGACAGGACTGGATGAGCGAGAGGGGCGCTGCGGCCGCCCATGCCTGCGGGATGCAGGCCACCGGGTAGAAGGTCGGGCCCTGTGCCCGCTGGCGGGGAAAGCCGCAAAAGAGCTCTGGCAGACGACGCAGTTCGATATAGGTCGAAGCGGCGAAGAGGCCTTCGAAGATCCGTGCGGCTGCGTGGCGAAAGCCGTAGCGCGCCAGACCAAGGGCGATCAGCGCATTGTCGTGCGGCCACACCGAGCCATTGTGGTAACTCATCGGATTGTAGCGGCTTTCGGTAACTGGAATCGTCCGTATTCCCCAGCCCGAGAAGGAGGCGCCGGACATCAACGTTTTTGCGATGGTTTCCACGCGTTCCGGAAGGGCAAGGCCGGTCAGGAGGGCATGGCCGGCATTGGAGGAGCGGACCCGGCATGGGTTCTTGTCGCCATCGAGCGCAAGGACGTATGTGCCCAGCTCCTCATCGAAGAAGACCGCGTCGAACTGGCGTCGCAATTCTTCCGCACGCGCGAGGAAGCCGCTCGCCCGGTCTTCCTGCCCGAGGCTCCGCAGCATCTTCGCCGCCGCCTCCCATGCACCGTACACATAGGCTTGCACCTCGGTGATCGCGATCGGACCGCGGGCGAGCGTTCCGTCCGCATGGAAGACGGAGTCGTGGCTGTCTTTCCAGCCCTGGTTCAGGAGGCCGTCCTCGGTGCGGCGGCCGTATTCGACAAAGCCGTCGCCGTCGCGGTCGCCATGGTCGTCGATCCACGTCAGCGCCGCCTCGATGTTCGGCCAGATTCGGCGGATCGTCTCGATGTCGCCGGTGCGCTGCAGGTAATGACCGGCGAGCATCACGAAAAGCGGCGTCGAATCGACGCTGCCGTAGTAGCGGCGGAAGGGCACTTCCCTGAGTTCGGCCATTTCGCCGAAGCGCACCTCGTGCAGGATCTTGCCCGGCTCGGCGTCGGACAGCGGGTCGAAATCGGTCGCCTGGTTCGCTGCCAGATGCGCCAGCACGCCCCGGGCGATCTCCGGATCGAGCCATAGCGTCTCCATGGCGGTGATGATCGCGTCGCGGCCGAAGGCCGTACTGAACCAGGGGATGCCCGCATAGGGATAGGGCCCCTCGGGAGTTTCGGTGATGAGCATGTAGAGGTCGGACATGCTGCGTTGCGCGACTTCGTTGAAGACTTCGTTCGAGCTCAAGATGCAGGCGGCCCGGCCGGAAGAGGCGCGCAGGGCGCGGCGGGCATCCCTGAGCGCGAAGAAGTAGGAGCGATGGCCGATCGGGATAGCCGGTTCCCGCTGACAGTTGACCTCCAGGAAGAGCGTCCGGCTTTCGCCGGGTTTGAGCTCGAGCTCGTAGGTGGCAGCCGCCGCCGTGAGCGTCGAAGGCGCCGGTTCGAAGCCGAGTCGGGTAGTTCGCTGGAGGCCATCGAGGCCGGTATAGGAAAGGCGGACCTCGTGACCGGTGGTGGTCGGAGGATGCATTTGCCCGCGACGCTTGCGCTGCTGGCCCCGGACCTCGAAGAGGTCAGCGAAATCGGCTGCAAAGGCGATGCGGATTTCGATTGATTGCGGCTCTTCGTGGAAGTTTCTGACGAGAACCCGCTCATAGCAGGTGCCGTTCCAGACGAAGCGTGATCGCCGCAGGTGAATCGAGTCATGCCGCAAGAGCCGTTCGCCTATCTGGTCGACGAAGTCGGGGTTCGTCAGATCGCAGGTCAGCGTGGCGTTGTCGTCCCTGAGGGTCGAAGACAGGAGCAGCGGCCGGGCGGAATTGATCGTAAGGCAAAGATGCGAGAGGTGACGGGTATCGCGGTGGAAGAGCCCCTCGGCGCTGCCCGGTCCGGAATAGGCATCGCCATTCTG
>JAPSJG010000318.1 GCA_031178305.1 Sinorhizobium sp. | reverse complement strand
ACCCCGGCTGTTGGAGAGCCGGCAGACACCAGAAAGGCCCGCACCGTCGTTGCTTCAAGATGTCCTCGCATTTCCCGGTTGGCCGGAATAGCGACTGGAGGGGTTAGTTCCAGGTACCTTACCGATATCCTCACCTAATCGAGGGTCGGCGGACACCCACAGGCACGTGCGACTTTGGGCAAGGCGTAGGTAAGAAAAATCACTGTCGTAATCAAGAGTTTTTTCCGTTCGCCCATAAATTTTTCTGGACCTCGCGGTGACGTCAGTGTTCACTTAAAATGAACGATTTCGCGCTGCCGCCGCGCACCGCAAAGACGCCGAAGATATGGGCTCCGATGGGGCCCCGCGCAAAAAGGTAGGCCATGGACACCTTGACCCGCATCCGTGCCTTTATCGACGTCGTGGACGCGGAAGGTTTCTCGGCCGCGGCCCGGCGTATCGGCAAGTCCAAGGCGCTTCTGTCGAAATATGTCCGTGAGCTCGAGGACGACCTCGGTGCCCTCCTCTTGAACCGCACGACACGGCAGTTTTCGCTGACCGAGGCCGGCCATACCTATTACCGTACCGCGTCCGATATCCTGAAGGAGATCGACAACCTTGCCGATCTGGTGCGCGCCAACAATTCCGACCTGCGCGGACGCCTCCGAATCACCGTCCCCAGAACTTTCGTCGATGCGGAGATCGGCCAATCGCTGATCGATTTCGGCAAGGAGCATCCGGAATTGTCGCTCGAGATCGTCTGCGACGACCGTTTCGTCGATCTCGTCGAGGAAGGCTTCGACGTCGCGATTCGCATCACGCGGCTCGAGGATTCGACGCTGATCGCGCGCAAGCTCGATGATTTCCAGATTACCATCTGCGCCTCGCCGGAATTCATGGCGAAACACGGCCCGCTCCAGCATCCGAGCGAACTTTCGAAAGCCCCCTGCATTCTCGACACCAATGGCCGCTCCTATTCCAATTGGCGGTTCATCGAAGCGAACGGCTCCCCCTTCACCGTTCCAGTGAGCGGACCGATCGAGGTCAACAGCCCGCTTGCCTCGGTACGCGCGGCGGTCGCTGGCCTGGGCATTGCGCCGGTGCCAGACTTCATTGCCCGACCGAAGATCCTCTCGGGGGAGCTGGTGACGCTCTTTGACGGGTTTCTGCCCAAGGATAGGGGAATCTACGCAATCTACCCGCATCGCCGCTACCTTCCGGCAAAGGTCCGCACCTTCGTCGACTTCCTGCACAACTGGTTCCGAAAATCGCAATGAAGATGGCTGCGACGTTTCGCGCGCTGCCGTCTCCCCGCCAAGTCCCAATTCTGTCCCATTTCCGGTACATTGCGGATACGATTCGCACGGCCCGCTCCGGCCGAAAAGGGTTCCCAATCGAATGAAGACACAACGCCTCGCCATGGCCGGCCTCGCAACGCTGCTTTCGCCCGCGCTTGCCGCCGCCCATCCGCACATTTTCGCCGAAGCGCGGCTCGAGATCGTTTCCGGTGACAAGGGCGAGATCGGCGAATTGCGTAACGTCTGGCGCTTTGACGAGATGTTTTCGGCAAGCGTCGTGCTCGACTTCGACAAGAATTCGAATGCCACGCTTGATCCGGACGAGTTGGCGGAAGTCGGCCGTACCGTGCTCGAATCGCTCGCGGAGTACAACTATTACACGACGATTCTGGACAACGGCAAATCGGTAAAGGTGAACCGGCCCGACAGCATCACCGTCGATTACAAGGACAACCAGCTCCTGATGATGTTCGCGGTCAAACCGGCCGAAGCCATGCCGCTCAAGGGCAAGCTCTCCTTCGGCGTCTACGATCCGACCATGTACACGGCAATGGATTTCCCGACCGACGACGATCTCGCGGTCGTCGGCCAAAAGATCGAAGCCTGCAAGCGTCAGGTGGTGCGGCCGGACCCGGATGAAGTGCTCGCCGAGAACAAGGATACGCTCACGGACGCCTTCTGGAACGACCCGACGGGCACCGACACGTCGAAACTGTTCGCAACCAGGATCGAGATTACATGCTGAGCGTCCGCAGGATCGGCGGCCCGCTCTCGGCCGCGCTTTTGTTGACGGCCATTCTCGCAACCACGGCCACGGCGCAGTCACCGCTCGGCATCGGCTCAGCCGAGCCTTCCTTCCAGACGACCGGGATGTTCAGCGGCTTTCTCGCCTGGGTGAACATGGAGCAGCAGAGCTTCTATCGCATGCTCACCGGGGCGCTCAAGGACATGCGCGAGAACCCATGGCAGCTTTGGTCGCTGATCGGCCTTTCCTTCGCCTACGGCGTGTTCCATGCGGCCGGCCCAGGCCATGGCAAGGCAGTCATCTCCTCCTACATGATCGCCAACGAGACAGAGCTCAAGCGGGGTGTGCTCCTCTCCTTTCTCTCTTCAATGCTGCAGGGCATCGTCGCCATCCTCCTGATCGGCGCCGTCTATCTCGTATTGCGCGGCTCGTCGATCAGCATGACGCAGGCGACCCATTCGCTCGAGGTCGCAAGCTATGGGCTGATCGCTGCTTTCGGCGGCTGGTTGATATTCCGCAAGCTGCGCTCGATGGCGCGGCCGGCGCTTGCCGCGCCCCATGCACATGCCGGGCATGACCACGGCCACCATCATCACGGTCATGACCACGAAGATGTCCATGACCACGCGCATGGCCACGGCGAGGTCTGCGCCACCTGCGGCCATGCCCATGCTCCCGATCCGCAAATGCTGAAGGGCGACCGCTTCGCCCTTGCCGAAGCCTGGTCGGCGATCGTCGCCGTTGGCCTGCGCCCCTGCTCCGGCGCGCTGATCGTACTTTCCTTCGCGCTCCTGAACGGCCTCTATCTCGGCGGCGTTCTCTCGGTCTTCGCCATGTCGATAGGCACCGCCGTCACCGTCTCGATCCTCGCCACCATGGCCGTCACCGCCAAGGGTTTCGCGATCCGCTACGCGTCGACCGACTCGGCGGCAGCGCGCATCTCCAACGCTATCGAGATCGCCGGCGCGCTCCTGGTGCTGGTGCTCGGACTCGTGCTGCTCGGTGCTGCGCTGCAGGGCTGACGCGGATCTGGCAAGCCAACCCACGACGGCCCGTCATCCCGCCGCCGCGACCTTCTCCCCGCAAGCGGGGAGAAGGGGCAAGTCTCACGCTCCCAGCCACTCACTTGTCCCCTCTCCGCGCGAGCGGGGAGAGGGTTAGGGTAAGGGGAAAATTGCAGCGTCTCATGAAGGAGTTAGCTGCACCAGATCACCGCCCGCGGCGGCGCTGATGGAGGGCGCGCAGCCAGAAGAGCAGGAAGAAGCCGAGCACGAAGAGGCTTCCGAAGCCGGCGGCGAGCCAAGGAGAAATTTCGCCGAGCCAGAGCATGATCGACGGCAGGACGAGAAAACCGATGCCGACTACAGCGAGGATGATCGCGGCCGCGATGGCGGAGGATTTTTCCTTGTTCCCAGGAGTGTTCACGCTTGCTCCTTCAGTAGTTGAGCGGGACGCGCAAAAAACCGCGCAGGGCTTTTCTCACCCCGCTCTGGCCGCTAGTTCAGTGCGGATTTCTTCCAGGCGCCGCTTCTGGCGCCCTTCGCCGCCGAAATTGTCCGACGACAGCCAGGTTTCGAAAGCGGCCTTGAGGAGCGGCCATTCTCGGTCGATCATGGAATACCAGGCCGTATCACGGTTGGCGTGCTTTGAAATCATATGTTGACGGAAAATGCCTTCGAAGGTGAAGCCGAGCCGCAATGCCGCGCTTCGGCTCGGCTGGTTCTCACTGTGACATTTCCACTCATAGCGACGATAGCCGAGATCCTCGAAGACATGCCTTGCCATCAGGTAGTGCGCTTCCGTCGACAAGGGCGAACGTGCCATTGCCGGACCGTGCGCCACCCCGCCGACCTCGACGACCCCGTTGGCCGGATCGGCACGCATATAGTTTGCCATGCCGGCGACCTTGCCTGTCGCCCTGTCGCGAAACACCTCGGTAATCCAGCCTGATTTCGCCTGCACCGCGGAGAGCCAGGCATCGAAGTCCTCGATATCGGAAAAGTCGTCCTGAGTGAAATATTTGAGCAGCGGATTGATCGCCATTGCGCCAAAGGCGTCGTTCCAGAGCGCCTCGAGATGGACCTCTCGCTCATAAGGCTCCACGCGCACATAGCGACCCTCGATCAGTACCGGCTGCGGCGCCGGGCAGCCCGTCCAATTGGCAAGATCACGCATTAATTTTTCCAGCGCTAGATCACGATGATTTTAGGTCGGATCGTCCTAAAATCATAAGCGTGATCGATTCTAAGCAGTCAGCGCGGGATGCGGGTGGAAACCACGCACACTTTCCTCATCCCGCGGCAGCGTTTCCCTCGCAATAGGACGGATGCTGCCCGAGGACAAATTCAAAGTCGTGATGCATCCATGAGCGGGCCGGATGACGCACTTTGATCCATCCGATGACCGCCCTGTCGAGACCACCGCTTCAGGCGGGAACCTTCGCTGCAGAAACTGTCGCCTCGATATGGTCGACAAGCGCATCGGCGAGGCCGAGCCGACCGGCGAGAAGATCGAGATAGCCGCGCTCGGCCCGGCTTTCCGGCTCGATCGCCAAACGCGAGGCCGTATAGATTTCGACCCGCTCCTCCTCAGTATTGCCGGCGGCGATAATCGCGTCGAGATCGATGGGATTGGCGAGTTCGGTTTCGAGGAAGGCGGTGGCATCTGCGGAAAGGCCGGAGACGGCGAGTTTGCCCATGATCTGGCGACGCTCGGTTTCGTTGATGTGGCCGTCGGCCCGCGCGGCG
>JAPSJG010000317.1 GCA_031178305.1 Sinorhizobium sp. | reverse complement strand
CCGCCTCGGGCGCAAAGGCATCGTAGCCAAGCGCCTCGGCGACGGCCGTATTCGTCACGCGTCCCCTGTGCACGTTGAGACCCGCGCGCAGGTGCCGGTCTTCGGCGATCGCCTGGAGGCCGCGGTCGGCGAGTTGCAGGCCATAGTGGAGGGTCGCATTGTTGAGCGCGTGGGTCGAGGTGATCGGCACGGCGCCCGGCATGTTGGCGACGCAGTAGTGCACTATCCCATCCACCTGATAGGTCGGCTCCGAATGCGTTGTGGCGTGCGAGGTCTCGAAGCATCCGCCCTGGTCGATCGCGACGTCAACGACAACGGCGCCCTTTTTCATGCCCGACAGCATCTCCCGGGTAACGAGCTTCGGCGCGGCGGCTCCCGGAATGAGTACGGCGCCGACCACGAGGTCGGCCGAGAACACCTCTTCCTCGAGCGCATCGATCGTCGAGTAGCGGGTATGAACGCGGCCATTGAAAATGTCGTCGAGTTGACGCAGCCGCGGGATCGACCGATCGAGAATCGAAACGTCGGCACCGAGGCCGATCGCCATCTTCGCCGCATGCAGGCCGACGACGCCGCCACCGATGATGGCGACCTTTGCCGGCAGCACGCCGGGAACGCCGCCGAGCAGAATGCCGCGGCCGCCATTTGCCTTCTGCAACGAGGTCGCGCCCGCCTGAATGGCAAGCCTGCCCGCTACTTCCGACATCGGCGCAAGCAGCGGCAGACCGCCCCGTTCATCCGTAACCGTCTCATAGGCGACGGCGGTCACGCCCGAATTCAGAAGTCCGCGCGTCTGTTCCGGATCCGGCGCCAGATGAAGATAGGTGTAAAGAATTTGGCCCTCGCATAACTGCGCCCATTCGGAAGGTTGCGGCTCCTTGACCTTGACGACCATGTCCGATTTGTCGAAGACTTCCTTGGCCGTCGGAACAATCCTCGCGCCGGCGGCGCGGTAAGCGTCGTCATCCGCTCCGATGCCCGCCCCGGCTTTGGTCTCGACGATGACCTCGTGACCATGGGCGACATATTCCCGTACCGATCCGGGCGTCAGGCCGACACGGTATTCATGATTTTTGATTTCCTTCGGGCAACCGACACGCATCCTTGCGTTCCTCTCCTGTCTGTGGGCCTTCGCCGCATTTCGATAAGGAGCCCAACAAAACAGATGGCGCTGCGAATGTCCTTGCAAAGATGCACCCAAGCGCGCATTGATTTCGCGTATTCTTGCACAACAATATCCGAATTTGAAGGAAATCACCAATGGGCGAGCTTGATGCCATTGATCGTTCGATTCTGCGCATCCTGCAGCAGAACGGACGGATCTCCAATGCCGATCTTGCCAGCAAGGTGGGCCTGTCGCCTTCCGCGTGCTCACGGCGCGTCGACATTCTCGAAAAATCCGGCACGATCGCCGGCTATCACGCCCGCATCGCCCACAAGGCGCTCGACTACAAGATCATGGTCATCGTGCATATTTCGCTGTCCGGGCAGTTCGCCAAGACGCTTACCGAATTCGAGGCGGCCGTGAAGCTCTGCCCGAACGTGCTGGTGTGCTATCTGATGTCAGGAGAATACGACTATATCCTGCGTGTGGCGGCGAAGGACCTCGAGGATTACGAACGCATCCACCGCGACTGGCTGTCCGCGCTGCCGCATGTGGTCAAGATCAATTCGAGCTTCTCCCTCCGTGAAGTCATCGACCGCCCGAATGTCGGGATATGACCGGCGCGGGATCGGGCGCGTGATTCAGGACGCACAAAGGAACTCTGTAAGTCATGCATCGAGCTTTCCCAAAATCGGTTCCGATTTCTCGGGCCGAGTGCGCTAGCGTCCCACGACGCGATCACGGCCGCCGCGCTTGGCGGCGTAGAGACGAATGTCGGCCTGTGACAGAAGCTCGCCAATGCCGGTGCCGTCGGCACGCGTCGAGGACAGGCCGATGCTGACCGTGACCGGCTGACCATTGCACGTCACCCTTCTGGAGACCGCAATCCTGACGTCTTCTGCGCGGGCATGCGCATCACCGTAGGCAAGCCCCGGACAAAGCGCCACAAATTCTTCGCCGCCGTATCGGAACAGTCGATCCGTCGGACGAAGCTCAGCCCTTATCGTCTCGACCAGCTTTTTCAAGACGCGATCGCCTTCCATATGGCCGAACCTGTCATTGACGCTCTTGAAATGGTCGACGTCGATGAGCATCAGGCTGACCGGGGCGTTCGCGGCCTCGTGCAGCATCTGTCGGCCCTCAAGTTCGAAGCGGCCGCGGTCGAGCGCGCCCGTCAGCGTGTCCTGGCCGGAGCGCGACAAGAGATCCTCGTAGCGTTCGCGGAACGTCAGATCGTTGAAGACGTCCCCTAACGGCCGATCCGCGATCGCCAGGAACGCATGGCGCGAAGCATTGAGATAGAAGCCGATCGCCAGAGCATAGAAGGGCGCCGCCAGCATCTTCGCCATCCATCCGCCCCAGAAGACGTCGGCAGGCGCACCATTCATGAAATGGAGGGCGGTGTAAAAGCCTAGCTGGTCAAAGGTCAGTACCGTCGCGCCGCTGATGAGGAACCGGATGGTTACAAAGCGGCGGAACCACCGGCCCAGCTTCTCATAGAGCAGTATGATGATGATCGAATCGAAATAGAGCAGCGTCGTGCCCCAGAGCATCAGCCATCCCATTTCGTCGATGAATGCGATGTCCGCGGAGCGGCTCGGAATGATGGCGACGGTATCGTGCTGCCGCAGCAGCAGGCTGAGCGCGACGGTGAGGAAATTGCCGGCGAGCAGGCCATAGATCGGCTGGCGGACGGTCGCCGCATCCTCCTTCACGTAAAGCAGGAGAATCATCATCAGCTTGCCGGAAAAGAGGACGGCGGAGCCGGGAGAAATCACCCCAAACGGAAGCTCGACGTAAAAGACCGCAGCGAGATAGGTCTCGATGAAATGCATGACGCCGAGTGCCGCGACGAAAACGCCGAGCCCGAGGCTCGTACGAAGGTGGAGCAACCCGATCATGGCCGCGACATAAACCAGCGCCTCACCGAGAAAGAGCATCAGATTGGCGTTTGGCATGCGCGTGTCGACACTTCCGTTTTCACCCGGTCGTTACTTAAGGTTAAAGCTTGAATAAAGCTTTACCTTTAAGGGCACCGACGACGCTAACCCACAGGATTTCACCGCTTTCGGGGCCGCACCAGGAGTAGCTCGAATTTCGCCCGCATGGTTGATGCGGCGCAATGAAGCGTGTACCAGTCCCGATTGGTGGTCCGACGTCCGCGGCATTCTTGCGGGATGACGGAAGGGGAGATTGGAACGTGTTGAGACGACGCAACCGATGGGGACTGGCGCTTGTCGCAGCGTGCCTGCTCGTCCTGCAAACCGCCGTCGGTGCATATGCGCTCGGCGGAATCCCCGCCTCCCCGCAACTCGATGCGTTCGGCAACCCGCTCTGCACGAGTGCGGACCACTCCGACACCGGCGACCAGGGCGGCGGCGCTCGCCACCCGACCGACTGCTGCATGCTCGGATGCTGGGCATCCTCACAACTGTTGGCAGCCACTTCGGATGCGAGCTGGGTGCTGCCGATGCCCGTATCGCCCGATGCGCGTCCATTCCGCACGCCGCAGGCACCGGTCCGTGCCGGTGACCATTATCCCGGCTACCCCCGCGCTCCACCAAAGCTGATCTCCTGATCGGTTACCGATCCGTGCTTCGACGCAAGCCCTCGCGCACCGTCGTGGCGTGACGACCTGCGGCATGGCCCCTGAACCTGGACTGCGCCTTGTCGCTCACCCACGGCCGGGCGCGCGCGATCGTCCCTTGAGCGCTTACACGCAGGTTCGGCTTCGAATTGAGCGAAGCTCGTTCCCTGCTGCAACGAACGTCCGCGAGCATCGCTCCGGGACCCAGCAGGGTCTGACCGTGGCCGCCCAACGCCGACATGCCATCCGGATCGTCGCATGCGCGAACGCGAGCCTGCGGGTCCCGCCAGTACCGCCGGACCCCATAGAGACCACCCAATTTCCACAACAAGGAAACACGAATGTTGAAGAAGCTGATGATCGCCACTGCCCTGATCGCCGTCAGCGCGACAGCGGCTTTCGCCCATGCAAGCCTCGAAATCAAAGAAGCACCGGTAGGCTCCGCGTACAAGGCGGTGATCCGGGTCCCGCATGGCTGCGAGGGCAAGCCGACGATCGCCGTGCGCGTCCGGATCCCGGAGGGAGTCATCGCGGCAAAGCCGATGCCGAAGGCCGGCTGGACAGTCGAGAAGGTCAAGGGACCGTACACGAAATCCTACGACTACCACGGCACGCCGATGACCGAGGGTGTAAAGGAAATCGTCTGGAAAGGCGGCAACCTCGCCGATGACGAATATGACGAGTTCGTGTTTCGCGCTTTCCTGATCGACGGCCTGCCTGTCGGAAAGATGCTCTACGTGCCGGTCGTGCAGGAATGCCCGGATGGCGCGGCCGAGCGCTGGATCGAGATCCCGACGGAAGGGCAGTCGAGCGATGATCTCGACTACCCCGCGCCGGCGATAAGGCTGCTTGAAAAGAAAAGTGACCACTGATCGGATCGGCTTGAGGTCAGAGCAGGGTCGCGGGCACCGCGCGCGTTTCCTCGTCCCCGCTGATCCAAGCGGTTCGCCAACCCCATGAGAGCCCGCATGCCACTTGCTCTGTCACAACGCGCTGTTCGCCTTGTGGGGCTGGCGGCGCTCGCCCTGATCGGCCTTCTCGCGCAGACCGCCGTGGCATGGGCGCATGCGTCTCTCATTTCGGCCGACCCAAGG
>JAPSJG010000019.1 GCA_031178305.1 Sinorhizobium sp. | reverse complement strand
CGCGTCGCAGCCGCCTGTCCTTTGGCAAGATCGCTTTCGGCGCGGCGGCTATCGTGCTTTCGCTCGCTGTCGGCGTCTGGACTGATCGCCTGGTGCGCGATCTGTTTGCCCGTACCGACTGGCTTGGCTATGCGGCGATGACGGTCGTGGCCATCGGCGCCCTCGCCTTCCTTGTCGTTATTGTCCGCGAACTCGTGGGCATGATGCAACTGACGGCGATCCAGAGGCTAAAAATCGACATCGCCAAGGCGGCGGAACAGGCCAACAGCAAGGTCGCGCGGGGTGCGATCTCGAGGCTCGTCCATTCTCTCGGCGCCAATCCCCGCACCGCAAGAGGCCGGACGCGGCTCGTGGAAACGGAAGGTGAGATCATCGACGCGCCGCATCTCGTCGAACTGGCCGAACGCGAGCTTTTGGCACCGCTCGATCGTGAGGCCCGCCGAATCATTCTCGCCGCGTCCAAACGTGTTTCGATCGTCACCGCTGTCAGCCCTCGGGCGCTCGTCGATCTTGGCTATGTTCTCTACGAATCGACCCGGATGATTCGCGCTATGGCGGAGCTTTATGGCGGCCGGCCAGGCACGCTGGGCCTCTTGAGACTGATGCGGGACGTTATCGCCCACCTCGCCGTCACCGGTTCGATTGCCGTGGGCGACAGCCTCGTCCAGCAGGTCGTCGGCCATGGGCTCGCTTCGAAGCTTTCCGCTCGCCTTGGCGAGGGCGTGGTGAACGGCCTCATGACCGCGCGCATTGGCATTGCGGCGATGGACCTCTGCCGGCCGATGCCGTTCCGCGCGCTGAAACGCCCGGGAATAGGCGATTTCCTCGCCGATTTGGCGCCAGGCTCGTCGAGATTGGGGGACTCAGGCGACCGGTGAAACGCGCAGGCAAGGAAACTCTCCGTTAACCATTTTCACGCAAATGTGGTAACCAGATTTTCGGACGCTCACCATCAAGGATCGTTTATGTTCTCGCGCCCTTCTTTGATCGTTCGCGGCGTTGCCGCCATCGCGCTTGCAGCCGCTGCAGTCGGCCTTGCCGCGCCTGCATATTCCGGCACCCGCGACAAGGCATTCTTTGAGAAGGTCGCCGGGCAGTGGAAGGGCCCGGGCGAAATCGTCGCCGGCAAATACAAGGGAACGAAATTCACCTGCGACCTGACGGGCGAACCAGCCCCGGGCCGCGAGGCTGGAATAAAGCTTGAGGGCTCTTGTCGCGTCGGCGTTTTCAAGCAGCCGATGTCCGCGATGATCACGCAGAAGGGCGGCAAGTACACCGGAAAGTTCCTCGACGGTGCGGACGGCCAAGGCCTTGATATCGTCTCCGGTAATGTCGCGAACGACAAGGTTGTCGTCGGCATCAACCGCAAGAAGCTCAACGGCGCGATGATCGCCCGGTTGCAGGATGGCGAGACGATGAACATCACCATTTCCGTCAAGGTCGAGGACACCATGGTGCCGGTCATCGGCGTCAGCCTAAATCGGCAGATGGACAATGTCGCCGTCGGCTCGATCAAATAGTTTGCTCTACTCCCAAATTTAGGTGCGGTCGCCCGCGGCAAGGCGTTCCCTTGGACCGACTTCCCTTGCAGCGCCGCGCGTCTTATCAGACGCGCAAAGGTCGCTGTGGCACCTTGAATGGCTGGATGTCCAGCTGGTCGGGTGGAAGCGTCAGCCGCCGGAACTCCGTTGTATAGTATTCATCTCAGGAAGTTCGCGACCTTTGCAAGACAGAGGTCTCGCGCGGGTCCCTCTGTGGCGTAGAAGTCGTGCCCGGCCCCGGAAATAAGATACGTCTGCACACGCGAGCACGTGCCCCATGCGTCGGCGGGCCGGTTCCTATCATTCTCGCCGAAAACGGCCAGGACAGGAATTGGCACGGCGGCAGCGCTCACCTGGCGCAGCCGGGTCGAGGAAATGCAGATCAGGCGATCGACCGAGAGGCCGTGAAGCACGCTCTGCCACAGAACCATTCCGCCTGCGCTATAGCCGAGCGCCACGTCGGCATGCTCCGCCAGATCGATCAGGCGCTTGGCAGCCTGCACGAATCCGTCGCCCTCAACGAGACGCCTGTGCAAGCTTTCGCCCGTGCAATCCACGCCGAGCAGTTCGGACAGGCCGATGGTGCGGACAATCATTTGCTTGCGGCTGGACAACCGGAGCGACAGGCAATTGGCGAAACCGGGCCGACCATGAATGTCAGTCACCACCAGTAAACGCATAACCGCCTTCCAGATTAAGAGTTGCCAATCACTCGCACTTGCGCCACCAGTCCACATCCTCGTCGGCGATCTCGATTCCCCCGACGTCCGCCTCGCCCAGCCACTCACTGACGGTCCGACCCTGCACCTCGAGATCCGCCGCAAAATCGGCAAGCGGCATCAAGACGAAGCCGCGCTCAATCATGCGCGGATGTGGCAGCTGCAGGATTTCGCTTGCGGCACTCGCGCCCTCAAAAGTCAAGACGTCGATATCGATCGTCCGCGGCCCCCAGCGTTCGTTGCGCACCCGCTTCATCATCCGCTCGATCTCGAGACAGACTTGGAGCAGCGCTTCTGGGCCGAGCGTCGTCTCGACCTCGGCACAGGCATTGAAGAACCAGTCCTGGTCCGTCTTGCCCCATGGCGGAGTTCGGTAAAGCCTCGATACGGCGCCGACGCGACAATCCGGCCGCTCGTCGAGAGCCCGCAGCGCGTCCGCCATCGCCCGGCGCGGCTCTCCGATATTGCCGCCGAGACCGAGCGTCGCGCGGCGCCAACTCTTATCCGGCGACATGCTCGACCGTGACTTCGACGTAATCCAAAATGCCAGGAACCGGGGCATTCGGCTTGCGGATGGAGACTTTCGCGCGCCTGACCTGCTGGAAACGGGCGCAAAGCGTCTTCGCGACTTCGAGGGCAAGGGCCTCGATCAGATAGCGCCTGCGTCCGGTTACGATCCTCTCGATTTCCGCGAAGGCGATGCCGTAGTGCACGGTATCGTCGATGCAATCCTCCACAAGCGCGGTGCCCTGCTCGACTTCGAGCTCTGCGTCGACGAAGAAACGCTGCCCAAGGAACTCCTCCTCGTCGAGAACGCCATGGCGGGCAAAAAAGGCGCAGTTCTTCAGGGTGATCGTGTAGGTCGCAGTCATGACTTCGTGTCCCGTCGGCTGGTCTTTGCCGCCAGCATAGCATCGGCGACCACCAGCGCATCCCTGTTGATTGCGACATCATGCACCCGAAAAATCGCAGCCCCCGCGGCTCGCAGCAGCGCCGTCGTCGCCGCGGTGCCCACGTCCCGGTCCTGAGCGTCGCGGCCGGTTGCCGCCCCGATGAAGCGCTTGCGCGACGTGCCCACGAGGAGCGGCGCCGCAAGCCGGTGCAGTTCGCCGAAACGTGCCATCAGTTCCAGATTCTCGGCCGTGTCCTTGGCAAAACCAAAGCCAGGATCGAGCACGATGTGCTCGCGGCCGACGCCGGCATCGGCGGCAATCTCGAGCGAGCGCTCGAGGAAATGGAACTGGTCCTCGATGACGTCGGCCAGTTTCTGGCGATCGCGACCGGTATGCATGATGCAGAGACCCGCCCCCGTCCTGGCCGCGATTTGCGCGATTGCCGGTTCGCGCTGGAGCCCATGTACGTCGTTGACGATATGCGCGCCGGCATCGACGGCGAGCTGCGCCGTCTCGGCACGGTAGGTGTCGACGGAGAGGATCGCATCGGTGCGGCGTGCAAGCGTCTCGATCACCGGAAGAATGCGCGCCTGCTCCTCCTCCGCGCTGACCGGAGTTGCGTCGGGACGGGTGGATTCGCCGCCAATATCGACGATCGCCGCACCCTCCTCGACCGCATGCAATGCAGCCGCGACGGCGATCTCGACATCCATGAAACGGCCGCCGTCGGAAAAGGAATCCGGCGTGACATTGACGATCGACATCAAGACGCCCCGTGGGCCCAGTTCGAGACTGCGCCCATGCGCCAATTTCCAATGGAAAGTCCGAAACGGATCGTAGGTCATCTTGCGGCGGTCCTCGGGCTCAATGGCTCCTGCTCAGCCTGGACGGAATAGGAAAGCTGCACCCGCGCCTCGGTCGCGAGCTTGATTTTCTGTTGCGCTCGCCTCGGCTATGCCCCAAGCTTGGACGAAGTTCAACCGAAGAGTACCGACCGATGTCGCGAGTGCATGTATCGCTTAAAGCCGCCATGATCGCAGTGCTCGTCGGCTTTCCGTTCGCGAGCGCCTCGGGTGAAACCGTGTTCAGCAAGAGTATCTCCTACTTCGCGATCGGCGGGCGCACGGCGGCGGAGCTCGATAAGGCACTCGCCGCCGCCGGGCCGATGATGAAGTCCACCGGCACGCGCCACCCCGGCGCAACGCGCATCAGGTTCGGCGGTACGATCACCTATGTCAGCCGCGGCGGGCGATGCGCAGTCGGCTCGGCACGCGTGACGCTCAGCACGCGCATCATTTTGCCGCGTTGGAAGTATCGCAATCAGGCAAACCGCGACCTGGCACTCGTCTGGGATACGCTTGCGTCAGATATCAAGCGCCACGAGGAGCGCCATGCGGAGATTGCCCGCAACCACGCCCGTCAAATGGAAAAGGCATTTCTGTCGCTCAAACCGGAAGCCGATTGTGAGCGGATGCAGGCCCGTGTCACCGAGGTGAGCGCACGGGAAGTCGAGAGCCATGACAAGGATCAGGCGCGTTTCGACCGTACCGAAGCGGCGAATTTCGACCGCCGCATGATCCGGCTGCTGCAATACCGGCTGGAAACACTTAAGAAATCCGCGCGTTGACCTTCCCCGAATAAATGAATGGCCAGGGCATGAATTCGCGCTCCGACGGCGTAGAAACCCACAGTATTTTATTGGCTGAATCTAATGATAGCGGCAGGCTGCCGACTCAGCTATATTCCCCCTATGAAATGGGCGATGAAGCTGAAGATGAACCGCCCGGCGACATGGAAATTTAGTTACGGGTCGATAGTAAGACTTTGGGAATGAGTATCGACCTGGATCGAAGTTTGGCGTCATTGCTTCGGGTTGTTAAGAATATCCCCAGGTGATGAAGCAACGCAGGTTCTCCTGGCGTGTCCTGGTGCAGCAGATGCCCCCTCCCTCATCTGCATGCGATACGCCCCCCTTGCCTCGCTCGTCGTTGGACCAGCGAGGCATTTTTTGTGCGGGGTCTCACAGGAAGTAGCGAGATAGCGCGGGATGAGGAAAAGTCTGCGCGGTTTTTGCCCGTATCCCGCGCCAAAGTCGTAGAATCGGCTTTAGATCGATGCGACCTAAAATGATGATGATCTACGAGCCGCCTACCCCCGTCGGGCAATTCAGGCCTGTCGTTCAGGCACATGAACAACCAGCCCATCCAGGGCCTCGCTCATCTTGATCTGGCAGGACAGACGCGACGTCGGCCGTACGTCATAGGCGAAGTCCAGCATATCCTCTTCCATTGCCTCCGGAGCGCCGACGGTGGTCGCCCAGGCCTCGTCGACATAGACATGACAGGTCGCGCAGGCGCAGGCGCCACCGCATTCGGCCTCGATGCCTGGCACAGAATTGCGAATCGCATTCTCCATGACCGTGGAGCCGTTCTCGACGTCGAGTTCGTGGCGCGTGCCGTCAAAGGCTACGATCGTAAGTTTTGTCATTTCTCGTTCCGGATTGGATTGATGGATCAGCCGGCGAATGCGAGAGCCTGCGGTGCAGGCGTCGCAGCGCCCGGAGGCCTGGCCGCTTCTTCCAACAAATCGGCCAGCCAGTCAACACGGGCCCGTGGGCCTCGCGGCGCTGACGATAGCGCGGATGAGGAAAAGTGTGCGTGTTTCTGCCGCATCCCGCGCCACCTTCTTAAAATCGATCAGGTTTATGATTAGGCCGATCCGACCTAAAATCATCGTGATCTACTGCATGTCTCCCTAAATCGACCTCGATAAGGACAAAGACATGCAGCGATTCAAAGGGCTACAGCGATCTTGCGCGTATGAACAAGACGCGCGGCGCTGCAGTGCGGGCGCCCGGAATACCCAGCGACGCATTGGGGAACTCCGAAGTCAGCGGCAAAGTTTCAGGATGAAGACCTCTGTTTCGAGAACGGCGGCACCGAGTTCGCCCTGCAACATCAAATCCGCCGGCTGCGCTTCGATCGCGGCCGCGGCGTCGGCAATGCCAGCTGCCCCTATGGCGAGCGCCGCACCTTTGAGCCGGTGGGCCGCCTGTCGGCGCCGCTCCACCCCGCCTCCCATGATCTCCGTCATCGCTAGGCGCGCCTGTCGCGCGAAGAGCTGCAGGATTTCCAGCTCCAGCCCTTTGTCCCCCAACGTCTGCCTGGCGAGGTGTATAAAATCGATCGGTGTTCTTGCGGAACGAATGGAGCGTCCGGTATTATCGGGCGCCTCGAAGGCTACCTTGAGTGCCGGCATGGATTTCCCCTTTCAATAACGCATTGTGAGACCGCACCGTTTTCGGACGGGTATCATCGCCGGGCGGCGCTGCCATCGGCTTAAAGGGCCTGCACAATCGGGGCAGAAATCTCCGGGAATGGTTAACGCTTGTTAAAGCGGTTGATTTCCTTGCGTTTCAGGGCTTTACCCCGTCGCTTTTGTTAAGAGACCGTTAGGAATTTAGTGAATGCGGATTGCGCTTAATTGTAAGAACCGGGCTAATGTGCCACTACGATACGGTTAGGAGCAGGTCTGCATATGAAAATGGCAACTGTTCTGGTGGATAAGCTCAGCGCCCGATGTCCCGACGCGGCGTCTGGGGATATTCCATCGAGGCAATGCAATCGGTGATCCGTCAGGACCGCGCAGCCGCGATGTGCGTGTCTTGTCGTTACCGCCCTGTTCAGCATGTCTTTGCGGCCCGGCGGCGCCAAGGAGGCTGCCATCAGTGGGCAAAAGTAGTGAGGCGTACCCAATGGCGACGAAGAAGAGCAACGAGTCGATCGACGAAAAGGCTTTCCAGGCTCTGGAAGCAGCGCTGAAGATCGACTTTGACGACCTGAAGTCGACCTTGAACGATAAGACTTCCTTGGATGATCCGGAGGAACTGGTGTCCGAGCCAAGCACGAAAGCGGCTGCATCCGGTCAGGCACGCCCTGCGAGGGCCCAACAGGAAGGCTCCAGGACAGTGCGCGAGCCGGAGACCGCGCGCCCTGTCGCCTCCGAGCCCTCTCCGAAGCAGCCGCCGCTTTCGCCGGCCAATGACGATACGCGCAGATCTCCCGCCGCGGTGCTCCGTTCCTTTGAAGGGCGCGCCAATCGCGCAGCGATCCGGGTCGCCGGCGGCATATCCGCGGTTTGGGCGCTTGCCGGCCTCGGCATAGCGCACCTGCTCTATGCGCCGCAGATCTGGCAGATTCGCTCGCTCGGCGATCTCGCGGCAACGCCCGGCGCGATCGGTATCCTGCTCGGTATCGCGCTGCCCGTCATGCTCTTCTTCTCCTTCGCGATCATGATCGCGCGTGCCCAGGAACTGCGCAATGCGGCGCGCTCGATGGCCGAGGTCGCTCTGCGGCTGGCGGAACCGGAGACCGCCGCCGCCGACCGCGTGATGACGGTCGGCCAGGCGGTTCGTCGAGAAGTGTCCGCCATGAACGAAGGTATCGAGCGTACGATCGCCCGCGCGACCGAACTCGAGGCCCTGGTCCATTCCGAGGTCAACGCGCTTGAACGCAGCTACAGCGACAACGAGATGCGCGTACGCACCCTCGTCCAGGAACTCGGGCTCGAGCGCGAAGCGATCATCGGCCATTCCGAGCGCATCCGCTCGGCGATTGCCGGAGCCCATAGCAAGCTGAAGGACGACCTCGAACTTGCAAGCGAAGACATTGCCTCGCGCATCGCGGTGTCCGGCGAGGCCTTCGCATCATTGATCGACACGCGCGCTGCGGCCTTGAGCGAGAAGTCGGATCACGCTCTGCAGACCATCGGGACCATGCTGTCCAGCCGCACCGATGCGCTGCTTTCCGGTCTGGCAAGCACCGGAACGAACCTCAGCAACGAATTCGACGCCCGCCTCGACGCCCTCAGCGAGACGTTGACGAAACGCGGCGAGCAACTGCTAACCCAGTTCGAAACCCGCGCATCCACCCTCGACTCCAATACCGAAAAGCTCAATGCCGCGCTCAACGAGCGCGCGCGCCAGCTGAACGAGACCCTGATCGCCCGCACGCGCGACCTGAACGAGAGCCTCAATGTCGGCCAGCAGGCAATTGCCGGCGGTCTCGATGAGGTGCTGAAGTCGCTCAACGCGGCGCTTGACGAAAAAGGAGCGAGCTTCCGCCAGAGCCTCAAATCGAGCGCCGATGACGCGATCATGGATCTCGACTTGAGAGGCGGCTTCTTCGAAGAAAAGCTGCAGACGACCGTCGGGCATTTGGCGAGCGCCTTCGACGAGCGCTTCCAGGAATTTGCGAGCGCCTTCGACAAACGGGCGAACACGCTCGACACCAAGTTGATGGAAAGCCTGCACCGCATCAACGAGACCGTTTCCAGCGGCGCGGACGCGATCGGCAACACCCTTGACGGCAGCATCGAGAAGATCGGTTCGGCGCTTTCGGATCAATCCCTGACGCTGGCAACGGCGCTCGGCGCGACGCATGACTTCATCGAGGAGACGATCGGCAACCGCACGTCGGAGCTCAGCAATTTCATTGGCGATGCCCACCAACGCATCGACGGCGTGCTTTCCGAAAAGACCGGCTCGCTCATGGGAGCGCTCAAGGACGCGCAAGAGCGTATCGAGAGCGGTTTCGGCCAGCGCGCGGATGCTCTCGCCGAAGCACTCACCACCAGCGAGCAACGGCTGACCGAAGGCCTCGACTCGCGGACATCCGCCTTCATCGGCGGCCTGCAATCGGCCCATGCCCGCATCGAGCAGACGCTCACCGGCTCCACCGACGAAATCACCAGCGCCATTGCCGCCAGCCAGCATCGCCTCGACAACACGCTTTCCGAGCGCACCGCCGCGCTCACGGCAGCCCTTTCCTCCGGCACCAGCGCCTTTGAGGGTGTCGTCGGCGATACGGCCGAGCGGCTCGAGCGCGTCCTCTCCGAACGCGGTCAGGCGATCTCCGATACGCTCGGCAGCCAGGCGGCAGCTCTGGAAGGCGTGCTGTCCGAGCGCAGCCAGGCAATCGCCGAGACGCTGACCAGCAAGGCGGCCGCCCTTGACGGGGTGCTGTCCGAGCGCAGCCGGGCGATCACCGATACGCTCACCAGCCAGACGGCCGCGCTGGACGGCGTGCTCTCCCAGCGTAGCCAGGCAATCGCCGAGACGCTCACCAGCCAGACGGCCGCGCTGGACGGCGTGCTCTCCGAGCGTAGCCAGAGAATTACCGATACGCTGGCCAGCCAAACGGCGGCGCTCGATGGAGTGCTCTCCGAGCGTGCGGCTCAGATCAACTCGACCATGTCGGCGCGCGCCAACGAGATGGCGGACTCGCTGAGCCGCCATGCCGAGGATGTCGCCGACAACCTCACCTTCCGGGCGATGGCCGTTGCCGAGACCATGACAGACCGCGTCGGCGAGATCGAAAACAAGCTCTCGCAGAACGTATCCCAGGTCGCCGAAAATCTCGGCGGGCGCGTGAACCAGATTGCCGATACGCTGACCGACACGAGTGCTCGCATCGCGGAGGACCTGAGCAGCCGTGTCAGCAAGATTTCCGATGCCCTGACGGGCACCAGCGCCGAGATCGCCGAGGCGCTTACGGCGCGCACCTCGGAGGCGACGCAATCGCTTGCCGGCAAGGCGGCCGAGATCGAGCAGACGCTTTCCGGCAAAGCGGAGCACTTGCGCGATACGCTAGCAACGAGCCACGACCAGATCCGCTCGACGCTCGACGACCGGATCAATGCGATCAATGTTGCTGTTGGCCAAGGGCGCGAGCAATTGGAAGAGCTTCTGTCCGACCAATCCATGGCGGTGGCAACGACACTTGCGACCAGTGCCAGCATGCTGGAAATGACGCTCGAGGAGCGGCAATCCGCGATCGCGGGCGCCATCGACCGCAGCACCGAAGCCCTCGATGCGCGCATGCGCTCGACCACGGGCAACATAGCGGAGCGCCTCGCCGAAACGGCCGACCAGATCAGCCTCGCGGCTGACTCGCTCACCCATCGGGTCGATATCTCGATCAACGGCATCAACAGCCGCCTCGACAACACCGGCGCTCGCATCGAATCGAGCCTCGGCTCGCTCGAAGACCGCGTACGCGACAGCGTCACTACCGTCACCACCATCGTCGATGACACGGGCAGCCGGATCGAGACGACGCTCGGCTCGCTCGAAGAGCGCATTCGAGGCAGTGTCGGCAGCGTCAACGCCGTCGTCGAGGACACCGGCGCACGTATCGAGTCGAGCCTCGGCTCGCTCGAAGGCCGCATCCGCGACAGCGTCGGAAGCGTCAATTCCATCGTCGACGGCGCGGGTCAGCGCATTGTCGAAACCCTTGGCGAGCGCGCGGGCGAGATTGACCGGATCAGCGAAACAGCCGCGGAGCGCATTTCCTCTGTGATCGAAACGGGCGCCGGGCGCATCGAGGAGCGCCTCGGCACGATGGATCGGGCGCTCAACATCGGCCTCGAAAACGTCAACCGGACGCTTGAAGGCAAGGCGGCTGCACTCGTCACCAGCTTGCGCGGCGCCGTCGGCGAGGCCGCGCAGGAGATGGACGCTGAGGCCGCACGTTCGGCAGAACTCCTGTCGAGGACCGGCGCGGATTTCGCAAGCACGCTAGCCACACGCAACGCCGAATTCGCAGCCTCGCTTGAGGAGACCGCCTCGGCAACGGCCGCGCGGCATGCGGACCTCGCCCGCTCAGTCACCGAAGCGGCCGATACGGCAACCGCTCGCCTCGCCGCGACTCACAGCCAGGTGGCAAACCACACTCAGAACATCCAGCAGAGCCTCACGGATGCCGAGAAGGCGCTCGACGCGCGGGGCCAGTCGATCCGCAGCGCGCTCGATGAGAGCACCCGCGAGCTGAATTCGATGCTTGCCGGCCGCTCGCTCGAGCTCTCCCGTCTGCTTGACGAAAAGGCGCGGCCGGTGATCGAGCAATATGCGGCGACCGGCAAAGAGGCCGCGGAGCGCATTGCCGCCCTCACCAGCGAGAGCGCCGACCGCTTGCGTGCGGAAAGCTCCGCGCTCGTCAACGCCATCACGGCGCGGACCGGTGAAACGCTGGATGCCATCTCGCTCCGGGCCGAGGACACTGCCAAGGCCATGAAGATGGTCGAAAACCGTCTGCAATCGACGGCAATGGGGCTGATCGACCAGCTCACGGCAAGCAATTCGGCAATTTCATCGGTGGTCGAACAGGCAAGCAACAATCTCGGCGAGATGGATCAACGCCTCGGGGCAACCGCGGCCAAATTCTCCGAATCGACGCAGCAGGCGTCGGATATGCTGTCCACCACCACCCGCCTCATCGAAGGCAAGGTCGACAAACTCTCCGACATCTCCGCCTCCACGCTCTCGCAAGTCGCCGGCATTGTCGGCCGCTTCGACGACCATTCGAAAGTGCTTGGCCAGGCTTCCCAGCTTTTGGCTGCGGCTCAGTCAAACCTCGCCAGCACGCTCGAGGAGCGACAAGACGCACTTCGCACCCTCTCCGTCGGCCTCGTACAGCGTTCGGAAGAAATCGAGCGGACGATGCGCGCGCTCGAGGGCTTCGTCGACGGCGCCTTCCAGCGCGCCGAGGAGCGATCGAACCAAGTCGCAGGAAAGTTGCGCAGCGGCATTCAGACCTCTTTCTCCGATGTCGGCCAGCTGCTGTCGAGCACAGAGCAGCGCGCCGCGGAGGCCGCGGAGGCCATGCGCCATGCCCTCGCCCAGGCGGGCGAGGAGGCTGCGGCGTCG
Source organism: Sinorhizobium sp. (assembly GCA_031178305.1). GTDB lineage: Bacteria > Pseudomonadota > Alphaproteobacteria > Rhizobiales > Rhizobiaceae > Sinorhizobium. The sequence goes on along the minus strand of JAPSJG010000019.1, from coordinate 7,844 downwards.
ATGGACGGCGCCTTCTCGCGCGCCGAAGAACGCTCACGCGAGATTGCGGATACACTGCGCTCCGGCGTGGAAGGCTCCATTGCCGAGGTCAACAGGACCTTGTCCCAGGTCGAGGGCCGCGCACTCGGCGCCTCCGAGGCGATGCGGCAGGCGGTCGCCAAGGCTGGCGATGAAGCCGGCCAGGCGCTTCAAGGCGCCTTCGCCAATGCGGAAGAGCGCGCAAACGAGGTCGCTTCCCGGCTGCGCAGCGGCATCGGCGCCTCCGTCTCCGAGATCGAGCGCATGCTCGCGGAAAGCGGCAAGAAGTCGGACGGCGTTGCGACGCAGTTGCGCGAGGTCGTTCGCCAGGCGATCGACGAGGCGATCAACCGCTTCAGCGGCGCGACCGAAGACATCCGTCGCTCCGCCGGCGAAATCCGCAAGGAGCTCGACGTGACCCGCGAGGAGCTGAAGCGCGGAGCATTCGATCTGCCGGAAGAGGCCAAGGAGAATGCAGCGCTGATGCGGCGCGCCGTCGGCGAGCAGATCAAGGCCCTGCAGGAGCTCTCCGAGATTATCGGCAAGTCGTCGATGCAGCTCGAAATTGCTCAGCCGGTGCGCCAGCAGGCAGCCGCCGCAGTTGCGACTGCCGCGCCTCCCCGCACGGTTCAGCAGCCGGCGCCGCATCCTGTCGCGCCGGTACAGCCGGCGCCGCATCCTGTCGCGCCGGTACAGCCGGCGCCGCAGCCTGTCGCGCCGGTACAGCCGGCGTCCCAGCCGTCCGCCTCCAGCGCTCTGCGCGGCAGCCTTGGCCCGGAGCAGGCGACACGGCCGCTGCAGCCTGCCCGCGCGCCCGCGGTCGAAGAGCGCGTCGAGGAAGGCGGCGGCTGGATGCGCGACCTGTTGCGCGCCGCCTCCCGTGAGGAGGAGCCGCCGGTCGCCCGCCAGCGGCCAGCCGAAGGCCAGCCGGTCACCCGCCCGAGCGACAGCCGCAATCCGCGCCACGTCGTCGAATCGCTGAATTCGCTTTCGGTCGACATTGCCCGGGCGATCGACCACGACGCTTCGGTAGAACTATGGCGCCGCTATCAGCGGGGCGAGCGGGACGTCTTTACCCGTCGCCTCTACACGCTGAAGGGCCAGCAGACCTTCGACGAGATCAAGCGCAAATACGACCGCGAGCCTGAATTCCGCACGGCGGTCGACCGCTACATCGCCGACTTCGAGAAGCTGCTCGCCGACGTGGCCCGCAACGATCCCGACAAGCGCATCACCCAGACCTACCTGACCTCCGATACGGGCAAGGTCTACACGATGCTCGCCCACGCCGCCGGGCGCTTCAGCTGACATTTGCAGTCAGGCGGAATCGCCTGACGTCGCGCAAACGCGGCTAATACAAAGGAGCGACGGCGCGAACGCAGGTGTGCGCATCCGCTTTAAGCAATCCTCAAGGTAATCAGGAACGGCCCTGTCGAAAGGCGGGGCCGTTTCGCGTTCGACGTCAAAAGACCGCGATCCGGCGAAACGCGAGCGCCGGCCCCATCGGTAGAAAATCAGCGGTCCAAAGGCTGCAAAGACGGGCCGTTCGCGTTAATCTGTTCACCATGGCGTCGTGACGCCACGCCCCGTGGCGCCGCGCGTATTTGAACGATGCGCACGGGAGGCGGAGATGAGACCGCGACTAAAAGTGCTCACGCTGGCAGTAGACGACCTCGATAGGTCCCTCGCCTTCTATCGCGACGGAATGGGCCTACCGACGAAGGGGATCATTGGACAGCAATTCGAGGATGGAGCCGTCGTATTCATCCACATGAATGACGAACTGATATTGGCGCTTTACCCCGCACCTTCACTTGCGAAGGACGCCAAAATTCACGCAACACAGCAACGGCTCGGCGCCATTTCGATCGGCCATCTCGTCAATTCGAAGGAGGAGGTCGATAGAGTCATGAAGCAGGCCGAGGCCGCCGGCGCGGTCATCACGGATCCGGCACGCAAGCGTTTCTGGGGCGGCTATTCCGGCTATTTTCACGACCCGGATGGGCACCTTTGGGAAATCGCCTGGAACCCGCAGTGGACGGTCCCCGACTGATGTGCGCGTCGCATGCCTGAGGCTATCGTGTTGCGGCTGCAGCAAGCTCCTCATCCTGTGCTTGTCACAGGGATCCAGACACGGTGCGTCGGCACCGTGAATGACGCGCTTTCATAGGAACCAAAGTGCTATGCAAAGAGTTTCTCGCGCCGCAGACGCGGCGCTGCTGGATCCCTGTGACGAGCACAGGGATGAGGAAATCCGGGGAGCATTACGCCGCCCCTCACGGATGACCAGCAGGTCGCCTTCGATACCGCGCCGGACTCGCATGGGCACACCTTCCAACAAAAAGGCCCCGGCAAAACCGGGACCCTCCTGATTGATCAGCCGACGGATCCGGCTTTGCGATCAATGTTCCTTGTTCGCGTAAACCGACTTCTTCGTCAGATAGATGAGCCCGGTGAAGATCAGCAGGAACACCATGACCATGAAACCGGTGCGCTTGCGGTCCTCGAGATGTGGCTCCGCCGCCCACATCAGGAAGGCCGATACGTCGCGGGAGTACTGATCCACCGTCTGCGGCGCGCCGTCGTCATAGGTGACCTGATCGTCCGAAAGCGGCGGTGCCATCGCGAGCGCGGCGGCGCTGGCGAAGTACGGGTTGTAATGCGTGCCTTCCGCGACTTCGGCGCCCGCCGGCGGATCCTGGTAGCCGGTCAGCAGCGCGTGGATATAGTCCGGGCCGCCTTCCTGGTAGGGCCAGAAAATGTCGAAGACGAACTGCGGGAAGCCGCGCTCGATGCCGCGCGCCTTGGCGATCAGCGAGAAGTCCGGCGGAGCCGCACCGTTGTTCGCCGCAGCTGCCGCTTCCTTGTTCGGGAACGGCGACGGGAAGTAGTCGGCGGGAACCGCCTTGCGCGCGAACATCTCGCCGTCGGCGTTCGGTCCGTCCTGCACTTCGTAATTGGCCGCAAAGGCCTTCACCTGGGATTCCGAGTAACCAAGGTCTTCCAGCGTGCGGAAGGCCACCAGGCTCATCGAATGGCAGGCGGAACAGACTTCGGTGTAGACCTTGAGACCACGCTGCAGCTGGCCCTTGTCGTAGTGGCCGAACAGACCGGCGAAAGTCCAATCCTGCTGCTCCGGCTTGTGGATCGGGTAGTGAGGCGTGCCGCTTTCGGCGTGACCCTCGCCGCCAGCCTCGTCCTGGGCGATAGCCGCACCCAGGCCCAGACCGGCAACGACAGCGAGTGACAGAATGCCTGTAACAAGCTTTTTCATTGTTGTGAGTTCCTTATCAATCGCTGTTCCGGTCAGGCGTGGGCGGTCTTCGGCTGCGCCTTCGCATTCTCTTTCTCCAGAACCGCCTCGGTGATGGAGTTCGGAATGCGCTTCGGCGTCTCGATCAGGCCGAGAAGGGGCATGATGAAGAGGAAGAAGCCGAAGTAGTACAGCGTGCCGAGCTGCGAGAGCACGACATAAATGCCTTCGGCCGGGCGGGAGCCGAGCCAGCCGAGCATTATGGCGTTGGCGACGAAGATCCAGAAGAACAGCTTGTACCACGGACGGTAGACGGCCGAGCGGACCTTGGACGTGTCGAGCCAGGGCAGGAAGAACAGAACGATGATAGAGCCGAACATGACCAGAACGCCGCCGAGCTTGGAGTCGATCGGGCCGATGTTGAAAGTGATTGCGCGCAGCATCGCGTAGAACGGCAGGTAATACCATTCCGGGACGATGTGAGCGGGCGTCTTCAGCGGGTCGGCCGGGATATAGTTGTCCGGATGGCCGAGATAGTTCGGCATGTAGAAGACGAACCAGGCATAGACGAGGAGGAAGACGGAAACACCGAGCGCATCCTTCAAGGTCGCATAGGGCGTGAAGGTTACCGTGTCGGTCTTCGACTTGACCTCGACGCCGGTCGGATTCGTCTGGCCGGTGACGTGCAGCGCCCAGATGTGCAGGACCACGACGCCGGCGATCATGAAGGGCAGCAGATAATGCAGCGAGAAGAAGCGATTCAGCGTCGGCTGGTCGACGGCGAAGCCGCCGAGCAGGAACTGCTGGATCCATTCGCCGACCAACGGGAAGGCCGAGAAGAAGCCGGTGATAACGGTCGCGCCCCAGAAGGACATCTGGCCCCAGGGCAGAACGTAGCCCATGAAGCCGGTCGCCATCATCAGGAGATAGATTACCACGCCGAGAATCCAGAGGATCTCGCGCGGTGCCTTGTAGGAGCCGTAGTAGAGACCGCGGGCAATATGCAGGTAGACGGCGATGAAGAAGAAGGATGCGCCATTGGCGTGCAGGTAGCGCAACAGCCAGCCGTGGTTCACGTCGCGCATGATCTTTTCGACGGAGTTGAAGGCGACGGTGGTCTCGGCCGCATAATGCATCGCCAGCACGATACCGGTCAGGATCTGCACGATCAGCATCACCGACAGCATCGCACCGAAGGTGTAGGCGTAGTTCAGGTTCCGCGGTACCGGATAGGAGACGAAAGAGTCGTGGACGAGCCGCGGCAGCGGAAGACGGGAATCAACCCACTTCTCGAAGCCTGTCGTTGGCGTGTAGGTTGAATGATCAGCACTCATTATCAGTAGTCCCCTCAACCGATCTTGATAACTGTGTCGGAAACGAACGTGAAGGTCGGCACGGCGAGGTTCTCCGGTGCCGGGCCCCTGCGGATGCGGCCGGCGGTATCGTAGTGGGAGCCGTGGCAGGGACAGAACCAGCCGCCAAAATCACCGGCCTGGCCGAGCGGCACGCAGCCGAGATGGGTGCAGGAGCCGATCATCACGATCCAGTTTTCCTTGCCTTCGCCAGCGGAGCGATCAATGTCCGTTGCCTGTGCGTCCGACGGGAGGTTGGCGTTGCGGGCGATCGGATCCTTGAGCTCGTCAAGCGGAACAACCTTGGCTTCTTCGACTTCCTTGTCGGTGCGGTTGCGGATGAAAACCGGTTTGCCGCGCCACTTGGCCGTCAACGACATGCCCGGCTGCAGGCTCGAAACATCGACCTCGATCGAAGCGAGCGCGAGCGTCGAGGCATCCGGACGCATCTGGTCGATGAACGGCCAGGCTGCAGCCCCGGCGCCGACGACGCCGGCCATGCCGGTAGCCAGGTACAGAAAGTCGCGGCGAGTGGGCTCGCCCAAGGTCTCGCTTGAAGTGTCGTGTTCGCTCACGGCTAAACCATCCTCTAACGCAATGTTGCGGACATCGCATCCGCCCCCCGGCGCGCTTCCTCCCGTCCCCGAGTCACGGAACCACGCCCTGTCTCATACGCTGGCACCCTGCCCGGCTCGCCGCGGCAAGCCTCGGATTAGGTGCCAGAATCCGGAGAATCCGACACACGGATTCCCCGTCAATCGGGCGCGTTCTATGCTTGATCGCAGACTATGTCCAGCCTTCATGCGGTCAGGTGGGCAGATTGTCGCGGGGAAAGATGCGGCCAATCAGCGCAAGGGGTTGGCGCGATCCGAAGATGCCTTCCGGCCTGCTATTCAGCCGCCTCTTCCTGTGCGATGAAGCCGCCCGATTGGCGCGCCCAAAGCTCCGCATAGAGAGCCCCGCGCGCGATCAGCTCGGCATGCGTGCCGTCCTCGACGATCCGCCCGCGGTCCATGACGACCAAGCGATCGAGAGCGGCGATCGTTGACAACCTGTGCGCGATAGCAAGCACTGTCTTTCCGTGCATCAGTCGCTCCAGGTTTGACTGGATGGCTGCCTCCACCTCTGAGTCCAGCGCCGAGGTCGCTTCATCGAGAACGAGAATGGGAGCGTCCTTCAACATGACGCGGGCGATCGCGATCCGCTGCCGCTGACCGCCGGAGAGCTTGACGCCCCGTTCCCCGACATGCGCATCGAACCCCCTGCGGCCGCGCTGGTCCTGCAGGTCGACGATGAAGTCCAAGGCCTCCGCCTTACGTGCCGCCTCGATCAGTTGCTCCTCCGACGCACCCGGCCGGCCGAAGAGGATGTTGTCGCGGATCGAGCGATGCAGCAAAGAGGTATCCTGGCTGACCATGCCGATCCTGGACCTGAGCGACTCCTGCCGGACCGCGGCGATATCCTGGCCATCGACGAGGATCTGCCCGCCCTCGAGATCGTAGAAGCGCAGCAAGAGGTTGACGAGCGTCGATTTGCCGGCACCCGAACGGCCGACGATGCCGACCTTTTCGCCCGGGCGGATGGTCAGGGAAAAATCGTCGATGACGCCGCCGCCCTTGCCATAGTGGAATTTCACGTGTTCGAAGCGGATCTCGGCCTTGCTGACCTTAAGCTCCGGCGCGCCGGGCCGATCGACGAGGCCGATCGGCTGCGATACGAGTTCGGCCGAGTTCTGCATCGTGCCGATATTGCGCATGATCGCGTTGAACTGGCCCATCATCCGTCCGAGCAGCATGTTGAGCCGCAGCACCAGCGCCAGGGTGAAGGCGACGGCGCCGGAACTCACCGAACCTGCGAGCCACAGATCGATGGAGTAGACGGCGATCGCGGTGATCATCAGCCCGGAAAGGAGCGCCTGCGATGCCCGGACGCCGGTCAGGAGGCGCGTGAATGGAATGACCGCACCCTGATAGCGATCGAATCCGGCGCGGATATACCGGTCGTTCTCCTCGTCGCTGCCGAAGAGTTTCAGCGTCTGCATATTGGAATAGGCATCGACCATGCGGCCGTTGAGCATCGACGCCATCTCGGCGGTGTTGCGGGCGTGCCTGCGGACGCGCGGAACGAAATAGCGGGCAAGCGCCAGGAAGACGAGGATCCAGCACGCCACCATCGCCGCCAGACGCCAGTCGAGCTGGGCAATGAGCGCCATCGTCGAGGCGGTATAGATGACGATGAACCAGACGACCTGCAGCAAGGAAACGATGAGGTCGCTCGTCGCCTGCGCGCCGGTCCACACCTTGGTGACGATACGGCCGGAAAATTCATTCTGAAAGAAGCCCAAAGACTGGCGGGCGACATGCACATAGGACTGCCAGCGAACAAGGTTGAGAAAACCGGTGATGATCGACTGCTCCTCGACTAGAGCGGCGAGCGAAACGGCAACGAAGCGAAACACCAGCACCGTCAGAAGCATGAAGAGCAGTTCCGGACCGTTGGATGCGATCAATCCGCTCCAGCCGTCCTCGGCCCGCACCGTATCTAGCACGTCAACCAACCGGCCGACGAAATAGAAGAGCCCCGCTTCGAGCATTGCCACCAGGCCGCCAAGCGCCGCCATGGCCAGAAACGGTCCTTTCGCCTGGCGTGCATAGAACCAGGCAAAGCCCCAAAGCGAATTTGGCGGCTGCAGTCGGTCCCGCGGCGCGAAGGGATGGATCCAGTTCTCAAAGATGGCGACAATGGAACGCAGCATTGTTCTGATAATAGGTGGCAGAGACCTGACGGCAATCGGTTTTCGCCGAAAGGTCCATTACAAATGCGCAAGCTTCCGGCAGCCTCCGGCAACCACCGCTGAAAGACGAAGCGGCGGATTACTCCGCCGCCTCCTCCTTCTCGACCTGGTCGGCGATGAAGCCGCCCGACTGGCGTGACCAGAGGTCGGCATAAAGACCGCGCTTTGCGACCAGTTCGGCATGCGAACCCATCTCGACGATCCGCCCGGCTTCGAGGACCACCAGTCGGTCCATCTCGGTCAGCGTCGAGAGGCGGTGGGCAATCGCGATCACGGTCTTGCCGGCCATCAGCGCGAAGAGGTTCTCCTGGATCGCCGCCTCCACCTCCGAATCCAACGCCGAGGTCGCCTCGTCGAGGATCAGGATAGGGGCGTCCTTCAGGAAGACGCGGGCGATCGCGATGCGCTGGCGCTGGCCGCCGGAGAG